>NZ_JAYAZJ010000127.1:0-42679 GCF_037273965.1 Claveliimonas sp.
CAATTCCAAGAGAAGCATTTATAAGTCCTATATCATAAACGGACTTCTGGTAGGTCTGGCAGGAATGATCTTCATGGCAAGAAATAATGCCGGACTTCCAAACGGAGCAGTAGGTTATGAAATGACAGGACTTACAGCAGCGATCGTCGGCGGAACTTCATTTACAGGAGGAATCGGAACAGTCAGCGGAACTATCGCCGGTGCATTCATCATCGGATTCCTGGAAAACGTTATGAACCTGATGGGTGTCAACTCCTACATCCAGCAGATCGTACAGGGAGCTATCATTGTTCTGGCAGTAGCTTTCGACGTAATGAGCAAATCGAAAAAGACGCAAAAGGTAATCGTTGTAAAAGAAGAGAAGAAAGAAACCTCAAAATAACGTATTATACATTACACATTTTATTTTAAAATCACCAATCAATAACAAAGAGGAGGAATTATTATGAAATGGAAAAAAATCAGTGCAGTATTATTGAGCGCAGCCATGGTAGTAACTCTTGGAGCGTGCAGCAGTTCCAGCGACAGCGGATCTTCTGATTCCGGCGAGGGCAGTGGGGACAAGTACAGAGTATGTTTTGTAGCAAGGGCAAGCGCCGATACATTTGCTGCATGGATGACAACAGAGATGCAGGCAGCAGCTGAACAGTATGATGATATTGAATTGACTTGTGTCAGCGGTGAGGGAGATGACAATACAGAGAACGGTCTTCTTGAAGACTGTATCACACAGGAATATGATCTTGTTATTGTTCAGTCTAACAACAATGCAGCACAGGCTCCGTATGTAAAACAGCTGGTAGATGCAGGCATCCCGGTTATTACAACAAACCCGACAACACATCAGAGTGACCTTGACGGAAGCGATGACGATTCCGTAATGGAAGGAACAGGAACAGTAGACGCTGATCCGATCGAGCAGGCAAAAGTAAGTGCAGAAAGAGCAGTAGAAGAAGTACCGGAGAATGCAAATGTAGTCGTACTTAGAGGACCATCCGGAAACTACCATGCAGAAAAGAGAAGAGAAGCATGGGATACATACTTCTTCAAAGAAAGACCAGATGTAACAATTCTTTATGAAGACTATGCAAACTGGAATAGTGATGAAGCACTGGCACTCATGGAATCATGGGTACAGTCCGGAACACATATTGATGCGATCATTTCTATGAATGATAATATGGCAGCCGGCGCTATCGAAGCAATCAGAAAAGATACAGACTATGTAAATGCAGATGGAACAACAAGTTTCTTCGCATATGGAGTAGACGGAACTGCACAGGGATGTCTTCTGATCCAGGAAGGCCTTCTTACATCCACAGCACTCCAGAATGCAGCAGAGCTGGCAGAAATGAACATGGATTATGCTCATAAGGTTGTAACAGGAGAAATGGAAGTGACAGAGGTAAACGATTACGTTGACGCTCCGGAGATCAATGCAGATAATGTAGAAGAATATATCCAGATCTACATTGACAACGGCGAGATTTCAGAAGACGGAACTTTGTCATAAAACAGAAAAGAAGTCCTGACTTTAGCAGGCGTATAAAATGTGTAATGGTTGCCTGACAAGTCTCGGCTTGTCAGGCATATTTTATAAAAGAACGAAGGGAGAATGAGTATGAAGATGCAGAAAGCGGCCTACATGAGAGGCATCGACAAAATGGTAATAAAAGAGATACCGGTTCCTGAGATCGGAGACAACGAAGTTCTTGTCCATTTGGAGTATGTGGGAATATGCGGATCAGACGTACACTATTTCCACAGCGGCAGCTGCGGCGCCTACAAAGTGGATCTGGAAAAAGATTTTATGCTTGGACATGAATGTGCAGGAATTGTAGAAAAAGTAGGAGCAAATGTCAAGAGCCTGAAAGAAGGGGATAAAGTTGCTCTGGAACCGGGGATCACATGCGGAAAGTGTGAATTTTGTAAATCCGGACACTATAATCTCTGCCCGGATGTAGTGTTCCTTGCGACACCGCCTGTACAGGGATGCTATGAAGAGTATATCGCTTTCCCTGAAGATATGTGCTTTAAGCTGCCTGATAATATGAGCACAGAAGAAGGTGCGCTGATCGAGCCTCTTTCCGTTGGATTTTATGCAGCAAATCAGGGTGAAGTTCAGACAGGAGATACGGTAGTTATCCTTGGAGCAGGGTGCATCGGACTGGTGACTCTCCTTGCATGCAAGGCTCACGGAGCAGGAACTGTTATCGTATCTGATGTTGTAAATGCCCGGCTTGAAAAGGCAAAAGAGCTTGGTGCAGACTATGTAGTGAACGGCGGAAATGGAGACGTCTTAAAAGAGATAGAAAAACTTACAAACGGCAGAGGAGCAGATGTGGTATTTGAGACAGCAGGTTCTCCGGTAACCATCGCGCAGACACCGTTTATTGTAAGAAGAGGTGGTACCATCACTCTCGTAGGTATTTCTTCACAGGAAGAGATTTCTTTCAATTTTGCACAGATCATGGATAAGGAAGCACAGATCAAGAGTGTATTCCGTTACCGCAATATTTATCCGAAAGCAATCGCAGCAGTGGCAAGCGGCGCGATTGATGTGAAGAAAATCGTTACACACAGATTTGAACTGGACAATATACAGGAGGCCTTTGATGAGGCTGTCAACAATAAGACAGATCTTGTAAAAGCAGTTATTAAAATTTAGGAGAAAAATTATGTTGTATGTGGGCGTGGATTTAGGAACATCTGCAGTGAAGCTCCTCTTAATGGAGGCGGATGGAACTATAAGAAATATTGTGTCAAAAGAATATCCATTGTTCTTGCCGCATCCGGGATGGTCAGAACAAAATCCGGAGGACTGGCTGGAGAAGACACTGGAAGGGCTGCAGGAACTTACCAGGGGATACGATTCGCAGCAGATTGCAGGAATAGGTGTGGGAGGGCAGATGCATGGACTGGTTACGTTGGATGACCAGGATCGTCCGATACGCCCCGCCATACTGTGGAATGATGGAAGATCGGAAGAGGAGACCCGCTATCTCAATGAAGAAGTGGGAAAAAAGAAACTCTCAGAATATACGGCAAACATTGCATTTGCCGGCTTTACAGCCCCCAAAATACTTTGGATGAAAAAGAATGAGCCGGAAAATTTCAAACGTATAGCTAAGATCATGCTGCCGAAAGATTATGTGGTCTATAAACTGACAGGAATGTTCTGTACAGATATGTCGGATGCATCAGGAATGCTGCTCATGGATGTAAAAAACCGGCGCTGGTCCCAGGAGATGATCGAGATATGCCAAATCACAGAACAGATGCTTCCGAAGCTTTGCGAGAGCTATGAAGTAGCAGGCACGCTCCGCCCTCAAATGGCGGAAAAAGCCGGACTGACCGAGAAGGTCAAAGTTGTGGCAGGTGCCGGGGATAATGCGGCAGCAGCAGTGGGAACAGGAACGGTAGGAGAGGGACGCTGTAATATTTCCCTTGGAACATCAGGGACTGTTTTCATATCAAGTAAAAATTTCGGAGTTGATCAATATAACAGCATCCATTCCTTTGCACATGCAGACGGCTACTATCATTTGATGGGATGTATGCTGAGCGCGGCATCCTGCAATAAATGGTGGATGGATGAAATCTTAAATACAAAAGATTATGAAGCAGAACAGAGCAAGATTGAGCATCTTGGAGAAAACTCCGTATTTTATCTTCCCTATCTGATGGGAGAAAGATCCCCTCATAATGATCCGAAGGCAAGAGCTTTGTTTATCGGAATGTCCATGGATACTACACGGCAGGATATGACCCAGGCTGTTCTGGAAGGAGTTGCTTTCGGTTTGAGAGATTCTCTTGAAGCAGCAAGAAACTTAGGCATTACAGTCAGCCGGACGAAAATATGCGGAGGAGGAGCCAGAAGCTCCTTGTGGAAGAAGATCATCGCTAATGTCATGAATGTGAAAGTAGACGAGACAGAAAGTGAAGAAGGACCGGCGCTTGGCGGCGCTATGCTGGCTGCAGTAGGATGCGGAGAATATCCCACTGTAGAAGCGGCGGTAGAAAAGATTGTAAAGGTGGTACGGACCGTGGAGCCGGAACCCGAATTAGTAGAAAAATATGAACGTCAGTACCGGCGTTTCAGAGAGATTTATCCGGCGGTGAAAAATCTTTACTAATATTAATAAAAGTCTCTGGACAGGAGACAAAGTAAAAAAGGAATTTACAGAGAATGGCATGGAAGATATTTCTATGCCATTTCTTAACTTGTGACCTTCGAAAATACTGATTATAATAAAGGGGTAGCTAGATTAAGTGAGACAGATTAGATAAGAACAGGAGGAGGTCAATATGTCTCTGACGATCAGAGAAGCCCTGAAATTCGGCGGTTTATTCGGGGCAACTGTCGTTGCGGGAGAAGAGGGATTGGATATTCCCATTGAGAGTGTAAGTGTTCTGGAAATAGCAGACAGGAATATTTCACACTGGGTTTTGAAAAAGCAGCTTTACATTACCGCATTTTATGCCATTTGTGACAACGTAGAACAGCAGAAAGTTGTAATTCAGACTTTGATCGATTACGGGGGCTGTGGACTGGTGCTCTGTTATGTGGGGACATGGGTCCAGCAGATAGATCAGGAAATTATCGATCTGTGTAATGAGGCAGGGTTCCCTCTCATTCAGGCGCGCCAGGATGTGTCCTATATTGAGATCATGAACCCGATCCAGAATCTTCTCTATAAGGAGAATGCACCTGCACTTGAGCCAAACAATGAGACGGGAATCAGAAATGATTTTCTTAACCTGATCATTAACGAGGAGAATATGAATGTGGTCTTCCAGCAGATGAATCAACGCCTGGAAAAACGCATTTCCTATTATGATACCTATGGAAAAATTATTTTTTCCGACAGGGATGATGCTGATATCCAAAAAGAAGAAGAGTACCTGAAATACAACTTCAATCATGTTCTTTATGCATGCAGTAAAAAAGGCTATACAGTGCAGTCTATAGAAGGAAAGGAATGTCTGATCGTTCTGATCCGTTCCCAGAAAAATTTGTTCGGGCTTTTTATTACAGATTATGATGAAACCTTTTCTGAAGAAATGGAGGAAAAGCTGATCCATCCTTTGGTGGTATCGGGCTCTCTTATTCTCAGACGAAAGAACAGGATGGCAGATTTAAGAGAAAAGGCAGTGCAGGAATATGCGGCGGACCTTCTTGTATGGAATTTCCCTTCCAATGAAAGAGCGGTGGAACGGGGATATGAGTTGGGGCTTACCATTCTGGACAAGAATTGTATTGTTTTGATCAATATTAATTCTATCCAACAGATGACAAGCCCTAAAGTACAGCAGGAAATACAGGACTATGTGAAACGGGTTCTGCTGGGCAAAATTGAAGAGTTCATGAAATCTTATAATACAGATAACTGGCTCGCCCTTCGGAGCGATACAATTATTCTGTTTATGGATAACCGGGACAGCAAGATTGATATGAAAAAATTCTGCGGAAGGCTCCTGGGGCTTTTCCAGGGGAAGCCAAACCTGTCGGTTTCCGTTGGTGTCAGCAATTCATTCACAGAGGTGACGAAAATGCCGGATGCTTATTTTCAGGCTTTTGAAGCTGCTGTCATCGGAAGAGAGCATTACGGTGAGAATAAGGTCATTTTTTATGATGCCGTCTATTTCTTTCAGAAGCTGCGAAAAATGGGCGCTCAGGATGAGACATACGAGATATGTCAGCGTTTTATCGGCCCGGTGGCGTCCTATGATGAGGAACATGGGACGGAGCTGGTTGACACACTGCGTATTCTTTTGGAAAATAATGGAAATACTCACACAGCTGCTTCGCAGATGTATGTTCACAAAAATACAGTTCTGCAGCGAAGGAATAAAATTATAGAATTGTTGGGCTACTCACCTTTTGAGATGCCTCACCTTTTAAATTTCCTGATCGTTTTTGATATTTTGAAGGGAAAATAGAAATGGATATTGGGTTGTTGTGTGCGACTGCACACAGCAGCCCTTTTTTTGTGTATGGCTACACGGAGACAAAGGGCGGACGGTTTTGTTAAGATATAAACAAAAGAGAGTACCGGTGCTGGCATCAGCGTATACTAACAAGGAAAGTCAACGTAAGGAGGAATGAAGATGGGTAGTGTGAACAACGTATCAGAAAAGAAAACAGTACATTCGTCAAATGATAATGCGACGCAGCGAGTGCCGGAAGCCGAACAGAAAGGCTTTTGGAGTGTGGCGTTTGTCTGTGCCGGATTTTGTATCTGTATGTCCGGATTATATACCGGTTCAGCCATTGCATTTGGGATGAATTTTCGGGATGCGATCATTGCGACTTTAGTAGGAAATATTATTTTGAGTGTTTATGGAGGATTGATCGGGGCAGCAGGTGCAAGAGAAGGAGTGTCATCTTCTATTCTGGCCCGCCACAGTTTCGGAAGAGAAGGATCCAAAGTGATCGGTATCTTATTAGCAGTTGTTATGGCAGGATGGTATGCTGTGCAGGTAGGGTTCTTTGGATCTACAATGTCAGCTCTTTTCCCGGAAGGAGGATTCATTACATCTCAATATGTAGCAGCAGCCTGGGGCGGTATTTTGATGATGCTGACCGCTTATTTCGGATATAAAGGATTAAATATTTTAAGTTATATAGCTGTTCCATTGATTTTCATTCTTTCTGTAGTCGGTGTCGGATTGGCGATCAAAGGAGCAGGCGGCTGGGCAGCTGTACAGAATGTAGTTCCTACAGAACCAATGACGATAGGAACGGCAATTGTTACTATTGTAGGATCCTTTGCAGGAGGAGCAGCGGCACAGTCGGATATTACCCGTTATGCCAAAGACTGGAAAGCCTCCTGGGGCGGTACTATTTTCGGATATCTGATTGCCAATACATTTATTATTATGTCAGGATATCTGATTACAGCAACAACAGGAGAAAGTGATCTCCCGGTTGCGTTCCTGGCAATGGGACTTGGCGTAGCAGCTCTTCTGATTCTGATCCTGGCACAGTGGACGACAAATGACAATAACCTTTATACAGCAAGTCTTGGATTATCCAACTGTCTGCCATTCCCAAAGAAGAAGATTGTTATTGCGACAGGTCTTCTGGCAACACTTACCGGTACCCTGGGGCTGGCGGATTACTTTTCAACATGGCTGAATGTCCTGGGAGTAGCGCTTCCGCCTGTTGCAGGTGTGATCATATGTGATTACTATCTGATCCGGCATCGCCATTATGAGTATGGGCCGGGAACAAAGTACTGCAAAGTAAATATTTGGGCTTTTGCAGGAATGATCATAGGTATGATAGTCGGATTTACCGTAAAAGCAGGAATTGCTTCTATCAACTCTCTTGTAGTCAGTGTAGTGGCTTACCTGATCCTTATGAAAATATTCAGTAAGAGTGGACAGGGAATCATAGGGGAAGAGATCGAAGAAGAAGAGATCGAAGAATAGTATTGGAAATTAAAAATAAAAACAAAATGTAAAAAATAAAATTATATATATAAGGAGGACAATACTATGGCAAGTTATATGGAACTGGAACTGGCAAATGCATGTTACAAATTGATGCATGATCTGATTCAGGTAAAGAAAGGGGAAAGCGTACTGATTACAGCAGATTCCAAACCGGATTTTCGGGTAGTAGAAGAAATGGCAAAGGCTGCTGAAGTGCTGGGAGCAAAAACAATGGTTGCCTGGCATTCCACCCCGAAGGGATATGGCGCATTGACAATGCCTTATCTTCCGGATCCCTTGATTGCCTGTGTGGATAAGACAGATGTCTGGGTAGAAATGAATGATCAGTGGCTTCTGTATTCTCCAATCTGGGATAAGGCAGTAAATAATGGAAGAACAAGACAGGTTATGCTTGGCGGACTTAGCATTGAGAGAATTGTACGTTGTATCGGAGAAGTGGATCTTGAGGCACAGCAGGCATTCCAGAACAGATTAACTGAAATGACAAGAGCGACAAAACGTATGAGGATTACCAATGCGGCAGGCACGGATGTAACGTTTGAAAATGATCCGAACCGCCCGATCGGAAATGAATGCGATTACAGTTTTGCAGGAGGACATTTCCTCATCGGACAGATCGGATGGGCTCCGAAGGAAGAGACGATCGAAGGAGTGATCGCATTTGACGGAACAATTTCCGGAGGAGGCGATGCAGAGCTTGGCCACCTTACAGAGCCGGTATCCTATATCGTAAAAGAGGGAAGGATCCAGGAAATCAAAGGCGGCGAGCAGGCAGATATTCTCCGCGCTTATTATAAGAAACTGGACGATCCGAATATGTACATAGCTGCACATGTATGTTACGGAGTAAATCCAAATGCAAAACTGGAAGGATGCACGACAGAGGACGAACGTGTATGGGGCAGTACAGAATGGGGATTCGGACATCAGGGATCCTGTTATTCCGGAGGAGCTCCCCGTGAAGCAAAGAGCCATATCGACGGAATCTGTCTGAACTGTACAATTTATCTGGATGACAAGAAGATTCTGGAAGATGGCAAATTTATTGAACCTGAACTGGCAGAGTTAGCGAAAAAGTTAGGGAAATAGCAGGGTATATGCAGCGCCCAAAGCTCATAAGCCCCCACTGGCTTTGGGCACTGCAGCTGTTGATTGGCTGTATAAAATGGCAGATGTGATACCGCATCTGCCATTAAAATTAGAAATGAAAAGGAGAAGGCAATATGAGAAAATTAAAAATATGTGCAGATCCTTTTCCACCTTATCAGTATATTGACAAGGACGGATGTGTAAAAGGAAGAGATTATGAACTTGTTGCCGGAAGGCTTCACAAAGCGGGCTATGAAACGGAAGTTTGTATTGCACCCTGGAATCAGATTTATCCTGAATTTGAAAGCGGCCAGCAGGATGTTCTGTTTCAGGCGCAGGATTCGCCGGAACGTCTGGAAAAATTTTATTTATCAAAGAAGCTTCGGGATGCTGTAACAGAAGTGGTGACTGCTGATGAAACATTAAAGGACATTCAAAATTATTCGGAACTGGAGAACTACCGTCTGGGAGTGATCGCAGATTTTGCAAATGGTCCTGAGATTGACAGCTTATCGGCTTCATGCAAAGTGGAATTTCCAGATGCAGCGGCAGTCCTTAAGGGAATTTATGACGGTGAAGTTGATTTCGGAGTGCTGGATCAGGGCGTGAAAGAATATCTTATGTCCGATAATGTTACGTTGTATCCTGCTCCTGCACTGACATACTACAGACCGTTATATGTTATGTTCCGTGAAGAGAAAGTAAGGGATGATTTCGATGCGGCCGGAGAGCAGACATAAGGAGGAAAAGGTATGATTTTTGACGGTCATGGAGATATATGGACAGATGTCACCAACAAAAGGATCAAAAACAAAGAGAGAGATATTTTCCGTAAGTATCATCTGGAGAAATTCCAAAAAGGCGGTGTGAACGGAGGGATATTCGTTATCTGGCTCGATCCGCCGTATGATGCAGATCCTGTCAAACGTTCAAAAGAGATTGTAGAGAGTATCCAGTGCGAACTTCAAGATGCGTCAGATATTTTAAATCCGGTGAAAAAATTTTCAGACCTTGCAGCAGGAACAGCAGCAGGAAAAATCAATGCAGTGACAGGAATGGAAGGGCTAAGTCAGATCGGCGAAGATATAGACCTGATCAATTACTTTTATGACGAGGTTGGCGTAAGGCATGCCATGCTTACATGGAATGAAGAGAATGCCCTTGCAAGCGGATGGCCGGGGGATCCAAGGCGAGGATTGACAGAGGCTGGAGAAAAGGCGGTAAGAAGAATCCAGGAACTTGGGATGGTGATGGATGTCTCTCATATCAATGACAAGGGATTCTGGGATATCATGAATCTGGCCCGGGGACCGGTGATCGCATCTCATTCCAATGCCAGATCTGTGTGTCCTGCCATGAGAAATCTGTCAGATGATATGCTGAAAGAAATTGCGAGAACAGGAGGGCTGACGGGAATAAACAGTCTTCGGGAATTTATAGATGAAAATCGCGAGAAGCAAACGGTAGAGCGCCTTGCAGATCATGTAGAGTATATTGCAGAGTTGATCGGTATTGAGCATATCGGTCTGGGATTTGATTTTGACGATTATCTGGAAGAAGAGGCGCTTGGCTCTTTCAGTTCCAATTTGGACTCTCCCAGTGGAAAAGGGATTTCCAATGAAGCGGAAGCGGGAAATCTTCTGGAAGTGCTGCAAAAGAGAGGATATAATCAGGAACAGTTAGATGCCATTGCCTATAAAAATTTTTATCGTGTTTTTCAGACAGTATGGAAATAACAGACCCTTCTTTTTATGCCTGTAATCCGGCCGGATGATTCCGGTCAGATTGCAGGCATTTTTCTATACTCCCGAGGTGTGCAGTGATAGAAACGGCGGAATACTTTGGCGAAGTTGCTCGGACTGTCAAAACCGCAGGAAACAGATATATCAGAAATACTTCTTTCGGGTTCCCGAAGGAGAAGATCTGCAGCCTGCATGCTCCGGTATTTCAACAGATATTGAATAGGGGAGGTCTGGATTGTTTTTTGAAAACAGCGCAGGCATTCCCGCTCTCCGATATCAGCAGTCCTGGCGATTTCCGGTAAAGTAATTTCGCCGGAATAATTTTGATGGATATATTCCAGCATTTTTTTGATACGCAGATCATTTTGACCTGAAGTGGAAGAAGAAATGACCATCTCTTCTTTGAATTTTTGGGAGAGGAAAAAGCAGATGCAAGATAGCTTTTCCCGCACAATAAATTCAAATCCAGGCGGTTCTTTTTTCATGACCTCAAAGGCAGCGCAGAAATCCCGGATGATTTCCGGGTACTTTGACGATGGGAATAAAAAGCCGGAGAAGGACGGGCAGGAAAGGAGGGGGTGCACATACTTTTTTGCAAAGACAGAGTTGTCTGTTCCGGTCACAAGAGAGGGAGAAAAAACAAGGGAGTGAAGCAGACAGCCTTCGAGGGAAGATGCAAAGTGCAGGGTGTTGGAATTGATAGCAAAAAGGTCCCCCTTCCTGACACAAAAAGAAGAGGAAGGGATTCGCACTTCCATACTTCCTTCTGCTGCATAGACTAATTCCATTTCCTCATGCCAGTGCCATGGTATCGTATCTTCCGGATTGTCGGTATAGAAAGCGGCATAACCGGCACAGGGGAAATCTAAGGTGCCATGCATCTGGAGTTCTTTTAATCCCCGGTTCAGATTCAGCCCGCATTCGTGAAGCGCCATAAAAGTTCCTCCTTTTCCAGGTTTGTATTACAAAATCCGTTATTGTTGCAATTGTCGGTTTTTTTATATTATATGTCCAAAATTGGGTTGTTTCAACAGGAAAAAGTCGCTAATATTATGAGACGGAAAGTATGACGGGCTGCCGGAGCGGGGACATCCAAAGCAGTCCGGAGCAGACAGGAGGAAAACAATGTTTCAATTATTGTTAGCGATTATTTATCTGGCATTTATCAGTCTGGGGCTGCCGGATTCCCTTTTGGGTTCCGCGTGGCCCAGTATGTATCCGGAATTTTCGGTTCCGGTTTCTTATGCAGGAATTGTTTCCATGATCATTGCAGCAGGGACGATCGTATCCAGTCTGCAGTGTGACCGCCTTACCAGGAAGATGGGAACAGGGAAAGTAACGGCTTTCAGTGTATTACTGACTGCAGCGGCATTGTTTGGATTTTCTATCAGTCATTCTTTTGCGGAGCTGTGTCTTTGGGCTGTTCCTTATGGTTTGGGGGCGGGCTGTGTGGATGCTTCGTTGAATAACTATGTGGCGCTTCATTATGCCAGCCGTCATATGAGCTGGCTTCATTGTATGTGGGGAGTAGGTGCGTCTGTCGGCCCTTACATTATGGGATTTGCGTTGTTTCACGGACAGGGATGGAATATGGGTTACCGCTATATTTCGTTTCTCCAGCTGATTTTAACTGCTGTTTTGTTTTTTAGTCTTCCTCTTTGGACAAAGTCCGCTGCCGGAGGAGAAGACAAGGCGGAAGAGAGGACGGTACAAGGAGAAGTTCTGACACTGCCTCAGATCATACGGATTCCCGGAGCCAAAGAAATTATGATTACTTTTTTCTGTTATTGTGCCCTGGAGCAGACAACCGGCCTTTGGGCCAGCAGTTATCTGGTACTGCATAAAGGGCTTCCTTCGGAAACTGCCGCGAATTTTGCCAGTCTGTTTTTTATCGGAATTACAGTGGGACGAGGGCTGTCCGGGTTCTTGACGCTGAAATTGAATGACAGACAGATGATACGGCTGGGGCAGGGGATTATTCTGTTTGGAATTATCTTGCTTCTGCTTCCGTTTGGAAATGGAAGCGCGCTTTTGGGACTGATTTTTATCGGCCTTGGCTGTGCGCCCATTTATCCGTCTATTATTCATTCTACCCCGGGGTACTTTGGGGCGGATAAATCCCAGGCCATGATCGGTGTCCAGATGGCGTTTGCTTATGTGGGAACCTGCCTTATGCCGCCGGTATTCGGGCTGATGGCAAATCATATCAGTATTTCCCTTTTCCCTTTTTATTTGCTGGCCATTTTGTGTATCATGCTGTATATGCATGAAAGACTGCAGAATGTAATATCTGTCTCCCGCAGAAATGCTTGTTCTGCCGGAACATATCGTCTATAATAGGTGGAAGATAAAATACCGCTGTCAGCGGACTTAAGAAACCGTTTGAAGCGGGGCGGAAGAGGAGAAGGCAGCATGGACTATAATCAGGCAAGGATGGAATTTGAGCAGTATCTGAATGATTATGACCGGACAGACGGCAAAGTAAAGCTGAAGATTACTCATACATATGGTGTTGTGGCAAGAAGCGGCCAGATTGCAGAAAGGATGGGACTTTCGGCAGAGGACAGGGAACTTGCGAAGATGATCGCTCTTCTTCATGATATCGGAAGATTTGAACAGTTGAAGCGGTATGACAGCTTTTTGCCGGAAACAATGGATCATGCGGCATATGGAGCGGATATTCTTTTTAAAGGAGGGCTTATCCGGCGCTTTCTGGAGGAGGATACCTGGGATTCTATTATAGAAGAGGCTATCCGGAAACACAGTGACTATATTTTGTCCGGCATCGAAGATCAGAGGACTTTGCTTCATGCCAGATTGATCCGTGATGCAGATAAACTGGATAACTGTCGTGTAAAATTAGAGGATCCGCTGGAAACGTTTATGAATGCTTCAGCACAGGAAATTGGAGAACAGAAGATTACAGAAAAGGTTCGTGATGATATTTTAAAAGGGAAGAGTATATTGTCCTCGGACCGGATAACGGATATGGATTTCTGGGTATCTTATCTGGCGTACTTTTATGATCTTAATTTTAAAGAAAGCCTGGAAATTGTAAAAGAAAATAATTATGTGGGAAAAATAGCAGGGAGGATTCCATATTCAAACCCGGAGACAAAGGCGACAATGCGGAAGATTTCAGAAGAATTGGAGAAGTATATTGACGGACGGCTGAATACAGGTACCCTTCATTTTGCGCGATAAGCCGGGCAGGCGGCCGTCATGCTTGCATGAACGGACATTTGCCTGGCAACGGACAGCGAACGGCTTTGCCGTGAGCTGCCTGCGGTATCGAACAGATAAGCCGGGCAAGCGGCCGTCATACAGCGAAGCGAAAGGAAAGATAAAATGAAAAAGAATATGAGAAAGGACATTTTAATTACGGGTTTTGCACTGTTTGCTGTCTTTTTCGGATCGGGAAATCTTATATTTCCGCCCCAGGTAGGTCTTTTGTCGGGACAGTATGTACCGGCGGCCATGGCAGGCCTTGCCCTTACCGGTATCCTGTTTCCTATGATGGCGGTGGCAGCTGTGGGGAATACAGGATATGACCTGAAGGATATGATGCGCCATGTTACGCCATGGTGGCACTATTTCTATATGGGGATCGGTCTTTTGGCAGTAATATTCGGAACGATCCCAAGATGCGGGGGCGTTGCCTATGAATCGGGATTGGAAGGAATCTTTGGCAGCATGCCGTCTTACGTGAGAATTGGTTTTCTGCTGTTATTTTTTGCTGTGTCCTATTATTTCGCCATGAATAAGTCAAGTGTAATAGATAAGATAGGGAATTACCTTACGCCGCTTCTTCTGGTCAGCCTGGTTGCAGTGATCATTCTGGCAATTGTTCACCCCATTGACAGGCTGGGGGAAGGGGAGATCACAAGCGGAACAGAGGCATTTGTCAATGCATTTCTGACCGGGTATAATACCGGAGATGTAGGAACGGGAATCATCTGTGCCGGGATATTTATTGAAGCGTTCCGGAATAAAGGTTATACGGAAAGAAAGGAATATAAAAAGGCCATGTTTGGTATCATAGCTGTCGGTTTTGCGCTTCTTTTTGTTGTGTATGGCGGGCTTGCGTATCTGGGCGCGCAGGGAACAAAAATTTATCCGGCGGATGTGGATACTACCTTTCTTTTAACTGACCTGGTAAGGCGGATGGCCGGTTATGGAGGCAGTGTGGTACTGTCGCTGGCTGTTATTTTTGCATGTCTGACAACCGCGGTGGGAATGATCGCCACAACAGGAGAGTGGGTGGAAGGATGGACGCAAGGGAAGCTGTCCTATAAGCTGGCGGCACTTCTCATTACAGCAGCCATTTTCTTCGTATCATCTACAGGAGTCAGCAATGTGCTTGCTATTTCCGGACCTTTGTTTACTGTGCTGTTTCCGATGTCAGTAGTTATGACATTTCTCGGCTTACTGAAAAAGTATGTTCCCAATGACGGGGCGTGGAAGGGCTCTGTCTTTATGGCGGCGCTGATGTCTGTTTTTGACGCTTTAAATGTTGCTCACGCCTCAGGACTTCTAAAAGCGGATATTTCCGGAGTGATGGAGATGGTTTATAAAATTCCTCTGGCAAAGGAAGGTTTCGCATGGCTGATTCCTACAATAATCGGATTTGCAGTGGGAGCGCTGTGGGGAAATTTTGCAGATAAAGACAAGAGCAGCAGAAGATAAGAATCACAGAAAAAAGAACAGGGGAGGATAAAATGGAAAATAAAATTTTTGAAAATGGCAGAATCTTTACATCTGATGACAAAAATCTTTATGCGGATTCCATGATCGTGGAAGAAGAGAAAATAGCCTGGATCGGCAGGCGGGCGGAGATGCCTTCCTGCAGTTATGAAAGAGTGGATCTCAATGGAGCGTGCGTCATACCGGGACTGATCGATGCACATATGCATCCTGTGATGCTGGCAGATTTCTCGCAGCAGATATCGGCTCTCCCTCCAAGAGTAAATTCTATTGCAGAACTCATTGAAGAAATCCGGAGGGTGAGGAAAGAAAAGTTTGCAGACAGGCAGGATGGGAAATGGATCGAAGGATGGGGATATGACGAAGGGAAATTTGCGGAGCAAAGAGCGCTTACCCGGTATGATCTGGATGAAGGCTGCAGCGATATGCCTGTCTGTATCATCCGCACCTGCGGTCATATCCGGTGCGTTAACAGCAAAGCTCTGGAGATTGCCGGAATTGACAGGAATACACCGGATCCGGAGGGCGGAGAAATTGAGCGTGATGCAGACGGCGAACCGACAGGCGTTCTGAAAGAGAATGCGAGAAATTTGGTTACGCCATTTATGCCGGTTCCAACCAGGGAAGAGAAGGTAGAGAATCTGATAGCTCTGGGCCGGCTTCTTCTTTCGCAAGGAATTGTGGGAGTGACAGACATGGGCAACCTGGATAAAGGGGACAATTATCCCCTTTATGAGGAAGCGGCAAAACGGGGCTGGGAACTGAAAACTGGGATTTACTATATGTGGGATTTTTTTGCCGAAGACAAAGACTTCGACCTTTCAGGAGAAAAGAGGGACCGGGCACAGCAGATATTTGCAGCGGGTCTTAAGCTGATCGGAGATGGAAGCGTGTCCGGACGGACTGCCTGGATGAGCCGTCCTTATCTGGGTCGGACAGAAGAGTACGGATTGCCGGTCTGTTCAGACGAGCTGGTAGAGTCGGCAGTTTCCTTCTGCAAAAGAAAGCACTGCCAGCTGTCTGTACACGCTATGGGCGGGAAGGCGATCAAACGGGCGGTAGACAGGCTTTGCCTGGAGGATGACTGGATGGAAGGCAAGGAAAATGTGCCATATGCAAGAGTGGAGCACATTACAGATCCTTCTGAAGAAAGCATTCAAAAAGCGGCAGAAAAAGGAATTGCATTTGTAACACAGCCGATTTTCATGTATGCGGAGATCGAGAGCTACCTGAAAAATCTGGGAAAAGAGTGGATGAAAGAATGCTATCCGGTAAAACGGATGCTGGATAGAAAGGTGCAGCTGTGTTTTTCAACCGATGCACCGGCCACATCGTGGGCAGTTCCATCTGACCCTTTCCCCTGTATAAAAGCAGCCGTAACACGCAGAGCATGGGACGGAACAGACTGCGGCAGGGACCAGGCTGTTGATATTCGGACAGCGGTGAAACTATATACGAGAGAGTCGGCGAAAGCGGCTGGCTTTCCGGAGATGGGGCAGCTGAAAAGAGGATACAGGGCAGATTTTGTTGTCCTGGATCGAAATATCTTTGAAATTCCGGAAGAGGAAATTGATAAGATAAAAGTACAGAAAGTATTTATTAAAGGAAAAAGAGTTTATGAAATTTGAACCTAAAAAAGACATAAAGAGAATCATCATCGTCTGTCTGGCAGCAGTGATCATGGCCTTGAATATCAAATCTTTCGTGCGGACAGGCGGATTATATCCGGGCGGAGCAACAGGGCTTACCCTGCTTCTGCAGCGGATGGGGGAATTGTTTTTTCATGTGACAATACCATATACCATTGTCAATGTAGCCCTGAATGCAGTGCCGGTCTATATAGGATTTCGGTTTATCGGGAAAAAATTTACGCTGTATTCCTGTCTGATGATCGTGCTTACCAGTGTACTGACAGATATCCTGCCGGGATATGTGATTACTTATGACACGCTGCTGATCAGTATTTTTGGCGGGCTGATCAACGGCCTGGTGATCAGTATGTGTCTGATGATGAATGCAACAACAGGAGGAACAGACTTTATCGCCATATTTCTGTCAGAGCGGAAAGGGATTGATTCCTGGAATATGGTGCTGGGACTTAATGTGGTGATCCTTGCCGCAGCAGGTATTTTATTCGGATGGGACAAGGCATTGTACTCCATCATTTTCCAGTATACGTCTACACAGGTACTCCACATGCTTTATAAAAAATATCAGCAGGAGACACTTTTTGTAGTGACAAATAAGGCGAAAGAGGTTTATGAGGCAATCGCCAGGACAACAAATCACGGGGCGACTATTATTGAAGGAGAGGGCTCTTATGAGAAAAGAGAGCGTAAGATCGTGTATTCGGTCGTATCCAGTGCTGAAAGTAAGCGCGTGCTGAAAGCGATAAACGAAGCGGATCCCGAGGCATTTGTTAATCTGATGAAAACTGAGCAGATTGCAGGGAAGTTTTATCAGAAGCCTACAGAATAGATATCCGATAATACAAAATAAGGGAAAAATAGGACAAAGATTTTCCTTTTTTCTTATATTACAATTGTTTCATATTAAGAGAAGATCACTGCATAGAGCAGGGATTTTCAGGAGGGAAAAAAATGAAGGAAGTAACCTTGGAAAGATTAAATGAAGCAATTGAAAATTTTGCATTTGAAGGGAAAATGACAGAGTGCCGTCCATATGGAAGCGGACATATTAACGACACTTATCTGCTTTCCTATGAAATAGGGGTAATGGGAAGGATCAAAGTCATTCTGCAGAGAATGAATGGAGAAGTGTTTGAAAAACCGGAAGAGCTGATGGAGAATATTGTAAATGTGACATCATACCTGAAAGAAAGGATTGCAGAAAACGGGGGAGATCCGGAGAGGGAGACTCTGAATGTAATACCGACAAAAGATGGCAGCTCTTATTATAAAGATTCTGAAGGAAATTGTTGGAGATCCTATAAATTTATTACCGGAGCCACCAGCTATGATAAGGTGGAAAAGCCGGCCGATTTCTATGAAAGCGCAGTGGCTTTCGGAAATTTCCAGCGTCTTCTGGCAGATTTTCCGGCTGAGACACTCCATGAAACGATCAAAGGATTTCATGATACAAAAGCCAGATTTGCTGTTTTTGAGAAAGCAGTAGAAGAAGACGTAATGGGGCGGGCTGCATCTGTGCAAAAAGAGATTGCATTTGTGCGGAGCAGGGAAAAAGGTATTGCCAATTATTTCAGTGAACTTCTGGAAAAAGGCGAGCTTCCTTTGCGCGTTACCCACAATGATACGAAACTGAATAACATTATGATCGATGACAAGACCGGAAAAGGAATCTGCGTGATCGATCTTGACACGGTAATGCCGGGACTTGCTATGAATGATTTCGGAGATTCCATCCGTTTCGGAGCAAGCACAGCAGCGGAAGATGAGAGAGATTTAAGTCTTGTATCCTGCAGCATGGAATTATTTGATATCTACGCAAGAGGATATATCGAAGGATGCGGCGGTAAGCTGACAGAGCGGGAAATCCTGGAGCTTCCTATGGGGGCGAAGACCATGACATATGAGTGCGGAATGAGGTTCCTTACTGATTATCTGCAGGGAGATACTTATTTCAAGATCCACAGAGAAGGTCATAATCTGGATCGCTGCCGTACGCAGTTTAAGTTAGTGGAAGATATGGAACAGAAGTGGCATACGATGCAGTCGATTGTAAAGAAGTATATGTGAAAAAGATAACAGGACACGTAGTAAAGTTGCATTTTACTACGTGTCCTGTTATCTTTTTCACAGAATCTTCATTTTTGCAGGTATTGAAAAATATGTTCTGAAATGTTATCGTTAAAAAATCAAAACAAAAGGGAAGCGATAGCATGAGGCTGACAGTAAAAGATATAAAAAAATTGTGGGACAACGGACAAGCAGAGCTGGTAGCGGGCGAAAAAGGGCTGGACCGTACTGTAGTGGTATATGACATGATGGAACAGCCGGATATCAAACCATGGCTTAGGGCGGATATGCTGCTTATCACTACCGGATATGCCATCCGTAACGACAAAGGGGCGGTTCTTAATCTGATCCGGGATTTAAATGAAGCGGGGGCCGCTGCTCTGGCCATCAAGACACGATTTTTTGACCATTTCC
Source organism: Claveliimonas sp. (assembly GCF_037273965.1). Classification (NCBI taxonomy): domain Bacteria; kingdom Bacillati; phylum Bacillota; class Clostridia; order Lachnospirales; family Lachnospiraceae; genus Claveliimonas; species Claveliimonas sp. The sequence goes on from NZ_JAYAZJ010000127.1 coordinate 19,127, forward strand.
CGGAAGAGGCCCTGAAGCTAGCAGATCAGCTTCAGTTTCCGCTCTTTTTTCTCAACAATGCCCTGGGATTTATTGAGGCTGTGTATCCGGTAATGGTTGCCATTGTGGAGGCTAAAAACGGGGTAGAAATGCGGACGCGCTATCAGATCGGACAGATTGAGAAAAAGGAACTGGATCGGAAATTTTATTTCGACCTGGTGCAGGAGAGGTTTGACCGGGAAGAAGAGGCGCAGATCAGGGCCAATTCTCTGTACTGGCCTATGATGCCGGTAAGGATGATGGAGATCTGCACGAAATATCCGGAAGAGCAGTGGTCCGGTCAGAAAAAGGAAAAAGCGGAACAGCTGGCGGAAACATTTTTTATGAAACAAAATCTCGGGTACACAGTGATTTCTCTTCCGGAAAAGATAGAGGTCCTGTTCTGTGAGCCGGGGCGGATTTTAGCCTTTAAAGAAAAGCTGGAAGAGTTTGAGCAAAGTTTGAAGAAATTATGCAAAGTAGATTTTCATATACTTGTTTCCGATAGAATAGACGGGTATTTTGATATGCCCAAAGCCGCTCATCAGATATCGGAACTTTCGCAGATTGCCGGAAAAGATTTTGAAGACCAGAAGATTTTCTGGTGGGAAGAAATGAAATACGAAGAATTGCTGCTGGAAATTTCCAGGCTTCCGCAAGTGAGATCTTATGTAGAAGAACGGTTGTACAGTCTGGAAGAGTATGACAGGAAACATGGGACCGGTCTTGTGGAGACATTGGAAGTGATGCTGCAAAACGGAGGATCGAAAAAGCAGACGGCGGAAAAGTTGTATCTTCATAGAAATACTATGATGTACAGAGTAAAAAAGATTGAAGAAATACTAAAGTGTAATATAGGAGATTTTACAACTTTGCAGGAACTGGCATTTGTTTGTTTAGTAAGAAGATATCTGACAGAAAACGGGAAGGAAAGGATAAAAAATTGACAAAAGCTGTGCGCTGGGCACAAAGATTCTGACTAAAAATTGGATTCGGAGAATAAAGACTTCAATTTGATAAAGTGCTAAAATAAAGAGGTGTTAAGCCAATGTGGGTGATCGTCACATTGGCTTTCTTTGTACCTGGACGCTGTTTTGACTTGAAAAAGGCAAAGTGGCGAGTGAGAGAAAAGGAGGAGAAAATATGGACGAACAAGAGAAGAAATCGTTTGAGCAGCTGCATATTACAGCGGCTGAACATCCTAAAGCACTGGCTCCGCATGTTCTCATACTGAATATTATTATGAGTGTGCTTGGAGCAATTATCGGGCTGGAATTGATCGTACGTACCGGCGTGGCTCCTAATACGTCAATTGTCGGAGCGCTGTTTGCGATTATACTTTCCAGGATACCTCTGGCATTTTTGCAGAAATACAGGAGTATCCACAGTCAGAACATGATTCAGACTTCTATATCAGGAGCAACATTTTCAGCGGCCAACAGTTTGCTGCTTCCCATCGGTATTCCGGTTATTATGGGAAGAGAAGATCTGATGTTTCCAATGCTGATCGGCGTGTTTATCGCAACGATCATTGACGCAACAATCCTTTATAAAACATTTGATTCGGAAATGTTCCCGGCAGAGGGAGCATGGCCTCCGGGAGTTGCATCTGCGCAGTCTATTCTTGCGGTTGTGGAAAAAGGCCGGAAGGCAATGCTGCTTCTGGTAGGTATGGTGATCGGTATCGGCGGTAAAGTCATCGGTGTCCCGACAGACCTTCTTGGTGTGTCCTGGTTCGGAGACTTTGCGGCAATGGCAGCGCTTGGTGTCGGAAGTATCGTCATCGGTGTCCTTAATACCAATGGCTTTATTATTGATATTTTCGGGAAAAGTTTTCCGGTCGTTACAGATATTTTCGGCGAGGGAGCAGATCTTATGTCACAGACTATGTTCCAGTATATGCCTCACGGAATCATGATCGGAGCAGGACTCGTCGCGCTTCTTCAGGTCTGTAAAATGCTGTTTGCCAAAAAAGGCGATGATGCAAGTGCAGCGGGGAAATTCAGCCGCAGCATGGGAAATATGAAGAGCGCTCTTGGATGGGGATATGTGGCATATTTCGTCGTAGCGATTGCTCTGGCGGTTATTACCGGTATCTGGTCAGAGATGACACCGTTTAAGCTGGTGATCTGGATCATTTATGCAGCATTTGCGGCAATTGCTTCCGAGCTGATTGTAGGAATTTCCGCTATGTATTCCGGATGGTTCCCGGGATTTGCAACGGCGCTTATTTTCCTTTTGGTAGGTATGCTGATCGGATTCCCGAGTATGCCTCTGGCTGTGCTGGTTGCCTATACGGCAGCGACAGGCCCGGCTTTCTCTGATATGGCATACGACCTGAAATGCGGATATATCCTCAGAGGATACGGAAAAGATCCGGAGCTGGAAAAAGTAGGAAGAAAACAGCAGTTTATTTCAGAAATTGTAGGATTTATAGTTGCATTTGTTATGGTGGCTCTTCTTGCGCGGACTTACTTCTCGCAGGGGTTGTACGCACCGGTAGATGCGACCTTTGCAGCTACGATTGAAGCGGGCGCAGGCGGAGAAGTTGCAAAATGGCTTCTGATCTGGGCTGTTCCGGGGGCGATCATTCAGCTTCTTGGAGGTTCCAGACAGGTGGGAATCCTTTTTGCAACCGGTCTTCTGGTAGGAAGCACCATCAACGGTCTTACGATCATCGTGGCCTTGCTCATCCGTGCGATCCTGGTAAAGAGAAACAAAGAAAACGAGCACACACTCAACATTCTGGGTGCCGGCGCACTGGCAGGTGCGGCTCTGTACAGCTTCTTTACGGCGACGCTTGCCCTTGGAAGCAAGAAAGAATAGCGGCTCTGTTCAAGTGTCGGCGTAAGGGATTTTCCTTTATGCCGGCATTTGCAGTATAAAGCAGATCATTTTAAGGAAAGAAGGGGATTTTCAAGTGGAGAAAAAGGAAGGACTTAAACTGACAGAAGAAGTACTGGATGATGTCCTCGCAGGAGGCACGATCCTTGGCGGAGGAGGCGGAGGAGATCCGGTAAAAGGAAGAAAATATGCAAAGATCGCGGTAGAGTATACAGATCTTCGTCTTATTCCGATTGAAGAGATTGATGACGACGCGGTTCTTCTGACCGCTTCCCTTGTGGGAGCTCCAAATGCCAAAGACCAGTTTATGACAGCCAGGGATCTTGCTTATACGATCGAGATGATCAAAAAGAATACAGATCTGAAGCTGGGCGGTATTATCACAAATGAGCAGGGAGGAGAGGCGTCTGTGAACGGATGGCTTCAGGCTGCCATTTCCGGTCTTCCCCTTGTGGATGCACCGTGCAATGGGCGTGCCCATCCTACCGGAGTTATGGGGAGTATGAACCTTCATAAGCAGAAGGACTACAAGACGGTTCAGGCATGTGTAGGAGGCAATCCGGAGACGGGAGATCATGTGGAGTGTTTCTTTGAAGGAAGCATCGAGCATACCTCAAAACTTGTGCGCATGGCGTCTATTGAGGCAGGAGGACTGGTGGCGGTTGCCAGAAATCCGGTGACAGCTGCCTATGCAAAAGAAAACTGCGCTATCGGCGGTGTCAGCTTTGCTATAGAGACAGGAAAAGCTTTCCGTAAAGGGCTGGAAACTTCTGTGGAGGAAGCGGTAAAAAATGTGTGTGAATTTCTCGGTGGTTCTATCCTGGCAAAAGGAGAGGTGAAAAACTTCTCTATTGAAACAACAGGAGGATTTGATGTGGGATATGCGGAAGTAGACGGCTGCCAGCTGACATTCTGGAATGAGTATGCCACAGCGGAAAAGGACGGAAAACGGCTTGCGACTTTCCCTGATCTTATTATGACCATCAATGCAAAGACCGGAGAGCCTGTTACCACAGCTATGATGGAAGAAGGACTGGAGGTCTATGTGATCGGGGCAGATAAGAAAAATCTGAAGCTGTCTGCCACCATGTTTGATCCGGAACTGTTGAAACAGACAGAAGAAGTGGTCGGAAAAGAGATGGTAAGCTACCTGTAAGCGGCAAAAATGCGAAATGTACAGCGCTCCATGGAAAGCATGGACGAAAAACAAAATAGAAAAGCAGAAAAAGGAGATAAAAGCCATGTTAATGAAACAGATTATTGAAGCGTACGATATCCTGGATGATGGAAATGTGACAGGGAAGAAAGTAGAAGAATATTTAAGAACGATCAAACCGGATGCAGACATCGAAGTATATGAACTGAAAGGGTCAAAAGGTTCCACAGATATGCTGAAAGTGCGGATCCCCGGATCCAAAGGAAAGACAAACGGAGGAAACGCTCCGACCATCGGACTCCTTGGAAGACTGGGAGGTCTTGGAGCGCGCCCGGAAAGGATCGGATTCGTATCCGACGGTGACGGAGCACTTGCAGCAGTTGCTCTTGCGGCTAAAATCCTGGATATGCAGAACAAAGGAGATATGCTGGAGGGGGATGTTCTGATCTCCACACATATCTGTCCGGATGCGCCGACACAGCCTCATGACCCGGTTCCGTTTATGGGATCTCCGGTAGAGATGTCACAGGTGAACCAAGAAGAAGTGTCAGACGACCTGGATGCTATTCTCTCTGTTGATACAACAAAGGGAAATCGCGTGATCAACACAAGAGGATTCGCCATTTCTCCTACTGTAAAAGAAGGATATATTTTAAGAACATCAGAAGACCTGCTGGATCTGATGCAGATCACAACAGGAAAACTTCCTTATGTATTTCCTCTGGCAACACAGGATATTACTCCTTACGGAAATGACGTACATCATATCAACAGCGTTCTGCAGCCGTGTACTGCAACAAAAGCTCCAGTTGTAGGAATCGCCATCACAGCAGAAGTTATGGTGCCGGGATGCGCGACAGGAGCAACCCATGCAGCGGACGTAGAAGAAGCAGCGCGCTTTATGCTGGAAGTTGCAAAAGCCTTCGGAAGAGGACAGTGCAAATTCTATGATGAAGCAGAATATGCACGTCTTGTAAAACTGTATGGAAAGATGGATCATTTACAGACACTGGGACAGGAATAAGAGGTGAATACAGATGAAAATTGGTGCGATCACCATCGGGCAGGCGCCGAGAGTCGATGTGACAGCAGACATTATGGATATTTTTGAAGGGCAGGCTGAACTGGTGCAGGCAGGAGGCCTGGACGGACTGACAAAGGAAGAGATTGCAAAGTTTAAACCGGAGGAGGGAGACTATGTGCTGGTCTCCCGTCTGACGGACGGTACTTCTGTGACCTTTGCAGAGCGCTATATCCTGCCGAGGCTCCAGGAGGCTATTGACAGGATGGAGGAGGACGGCTGCAGGCTGATCATGTTCTTCTGCACAGGAAAGTTTCCGGAAACACTGACGTCCAAAAACATTCCTCTGCTCTATCCCTGCGATATTCTGGATCGGATTGTTCCTCTGATGACAAAGAAATCCAACATTATCTGCATGACTCCGTCACCCCTGCAGCTTGCGCAGACAGAAGGAAAATGGAGTCAGTATGTGGATAAGGTGACATCCATCGCAGCATCACCTTACGGAGAGTGGGAAGATCTGGAGAAAGCTGCGGAGCAGGTGAAAGATATGGACGCTGATCTGATCGTCCTGGACTGCATCGGTTATACACAGGAAATGAAGCGTATGTTTGAGGAGAAGACCGGGAAAATGGTCGTCCTTCCGAGAACGCTTCTTGCACGCGTTGTATCAGAGCTGACAGATTTGAAAAAGAGAGGATAGACATACCATGAAAGACTTAGTAAAAATTGCAGAGCAGGTACTTGTTTCCTGTCTGGGAGTAAAAAAAGAAGAATCCGTACTTGTGATCACTGACGACACAAGAAAAGAGATCGGCGAGGCTCTCTATGAAGCATCCTGCCATCTTGGCTGTGAAGGAATGCTGCTTGTGATGAAGGAGAGAGAAGTAAGCGGACAGGAGCCGCCTAAAGCAGTGGCAGAAGCCATGAAAGCGGCGGATGTTGTCATTGCGCCTACTGCCAAATCTCTGACTCACACAAGTGCAAGGATCGAGGCTGCGGCAGCAGGAACCAGAGTTGCGACCATGCCGGGAATCACAAAAGAAATGTTCAGCAAAGGTGCTATGACGGCCGATTACGGCGAAGTGGAGAAACTGACGGCAAAGATCACCGATATGCTGACAGAGGCAGACAATGCAAGAATTGAAAAAGACGGAATGGTATTGAACATCAGTCTGAAAGGAAGAGACGGCGTGCCAAGTCCGGGAGTATATAAGGAAGCCGGGAAATGCGGCAATCTTCCTTCCGGAGAAGCGTACATTGCACCTCTGGAGGACGGATCCGACGGCGAGATGATCATAGACGGTTCCATGGTGGGAATCGGAAAGCTGGAAAGCCCGCTTCACATGAAGATCAGCGGCGGCAAGCTTCGCCAGGTGACAGGAGAAAAAAGTGAAAATCTGGACATCCTGCTGAAAAACGAAGTGAACGGTACTCTGTGTGAACTGGGTATCGGAACAAACGAAGCAGCGATTCTGAACGGCATTATTCTGGAAGATGAAAAAGTGTACGGAACCGTACACATTGCGTTTGGAACCAATACATCCTTCGGCGGGGTAAACAAGGCAGAATGCCACATGGACGGCATTATACTGAAGCCGACGCTCTATCTTGATGATACACTTGTTATCAAAGAGGGAGTGTTCCAGGTATAGAAAAAGGCGAACCCTGCAGCAATGGAAAAGCTGCGGGGTTTTTTATAAAAGTAAAAGGAGGAAGCAAAATGAGTCAGCATGAAAAGAAGTTTAAAGTAGGCCTGATCCGGGTTCTGACCTGTGAGGATCCGGAAGTATTATATTCCCATCAAAGACAGATCATGGAGAAGTTTCCCACTCTTGATGTGGAGACAAAATGTATTCCCGACCAGCCGGAGGGGATCCACAGCCCCCGACTTTGCGAGATCGCGGTTCCGAAGATCGTGGAAACGGCGAAATCCTTTCAGGATGTGGATATGATTATTGTAAGCTGTGCAGATGATCCGGGTGTACGCCAGATAAGGGAGGCGCTTCCGGGGATGTCGGTAACCGGCGGCGGAGAGACAACAGTGGCCCTGGCCCTTCGGTACGGCTCGAAAATCGGAGTCCTTGGGATCACGGATTATGCTCCGGACGCTTATGCAAGACTGCTTGAGGGGAAAATGATCCTGGAAAAACCGGATGGTGTGGACAGCACTCTGGATCTGATGACTCCGGAAGGAAGAAAGCAGGTGATCGCTTCCGGAAAGAATCTGAAAGAGAAAGGGGCGGAAGTGATCGCCCTTGCATGTACAGGTCTTGCCACCATTGGCGTGGCAAAAGAACTGGAAGAGGCAACCGGTCTTCCGGTGATCGATCCGGTGCTGGCAGAAGGTCTGTTCGCTTACTATGAGAGCATCCGCAGATAAAAGAGAACGAAAAAGGGCGGCGAACCTTTAGGAAAAAAAGGAAGCCGCCGCCGGGAAAAAGTGTCCCAGAAACAGTGTGATGACCGGGAAGAAGAGAGCGGGGAGCATATTGCCCACCTTCAGGATCTTGCCGAAGGTCGTGTTGACGCCGATACAGAAAATGAGGGCGGATCCTACAAAAGAAAGCTGGGCGATGAGAGCATCGCTTGCAAAAGATCCGGCCACGGCTGCGATGGCAGTAATACTTCCCTGGTAGACAAAGATTGGGATAGCGGAACAGATCGTGCCCTTGCCATAGATGGAGGCGTTGACAAGGACGATGACAAAGTCCAGGATCGCTTTTGCCGTGAGCATGGAAATGTCATGGTGAATGCCGTCCTCGATGGAGCCCACGATTGCCATAGCGCCGATGCAGATGATAAGGGATGTGTTTACGAAACCATCCACAAAGGAGGAGTCGCCGTGTGAATGGAAGAAATTCCGGAGCCACAGCCCGAAATGCTCGATCCTCCCTTCGATATCAAGCAGTTCTCCTGCCAGAGAACCAAGTGTCATGGAAAAAATAAGAAGCATGGTCCCACGGGTTCCTATGCTGCCGTTTTCGATCGTCAGCATGTAGGAGAGCGTGCCGGAAATACCGATAAACAAAATGGCAATGCCGCTTCCTTTCATGAGAATATCCTGTACATTTTCCCGCAGGCCCTTTTTGAAAAAAAGGCCCAGAAGTCCTCCGGCGATGACAGCCAGGGTGTTGATGATCGTTCCAAGTCCAAACATAGAAGTCCTCCTTTGTATATGAAGCGTACGATTCCTGACATGGAAGCAGAACGCTTTGGTGTCATATCATATGCAACAGAAAATATTTTAACGAATCCGCTGAAAAAAGTAAATACTTTCGGCGGCAGATGAGGTGAAGAACATGGAGATATTAAAAGCAATTGAACAAAGACACAGCATCCGTTCTTTTCAGGAAAAGAAAGTGCCAAAAGAGGTGCTCATCAAACTGGCGGACGCAGCCCAGAGAGCTCCTTCTGCCAGTAATCTGCAGGCATGGAAATTCCTTTTTGTCACAGAAGATGCGCTCAGGGAAAAGGTGGATTTTTTCAGTCCGGGACTTTCGGGGAAGCCGCCGGTTATTCTGGTAATCTGTTCCGATATGGAAAAGGCGCTGAAAAAAGGCGGAGAAAATTCTAAAATCTACGGCTGCATGATGGATGCCTCCATGGCAGCGGAAAATCTGATGCTGGCCGCCCTGGAGTATGGTCTTGGCACATGCGCCATTAAATCTTATAACGATACGGCCATAAGGAAGATCCTTAATATCCCGGAGGAATACCGGATCGAGGCGCTGATCTCCATCGGTTACCCGAAGGGTGAGCCAAGATGTCCGGCAAGGCCGAAAGCAGAAGACATCGCATTTTTTAATACATTTGAAAAGGAATAAAAACCAGAAAAAACGAAAAGGAGAGAAGAGAATGGACAGCAAAGAACTTGAGCTTTTGATCTATCTGATCACAAGCGCCCAGGGTCTTCCGGGAGAGCCGAGGATCTATGGATCCATCCGTCTTACAGAGGCGGCGTCCAAGCTGTGTCAGATCATCCTGGAAAAAGATCCGCAGAATGAGGGAGTGAGAAAACTGGCGGAGCGCATTGACAGGGATAAGGGAAAAGCCCTGTCCCGGGAAGAAGATTTCTTTGGGATGCTGGAGGAGGCTTCCGGTCTTCTGGTAGACTGTATGTAGCGCTGGTACAAATCTGAAATATCTGCTATACTGTTAGCGGCGGCTTATTGCTGCCGCTTTCCTGTCTGACAGGAAATGATTTTCTTTATTTCAGAAAGGAGATACGTATGGCAGTTAGAGGAAGTGTATTATTATATAATTTCAAAGATAAAGAGAGAACAGATAAAGTAAAATTTATTTTTGTCCTTATGGGAATTAAGATCAAGACTGTGGAGAAGGAGGACTATCTCCAGAAGATCGGCGCCCTTGCAGGAGTGGAGGGCATAGAGCGCACAGAGGAGATCTATGAAGGAGAAGGGTTTGACGAGGAAATGCTGGTGCTGAATCACCTGACAGATCCCCAGATGAACCGGATGCTCGCCTATCTGAAGAAAGAAGGGCTGCAGATCCCTTTGAAAGCGGCCCTGACCCCAACCAATGTGCATTGGAATACATTGGAGCTTCATAACGAGCTTGTAAGGGAGCATGAAGAAATGCAGAAGATGATCGCGGCAAAGAGAGCCGGCGGTAAAGAGGAAGAAAACAGAAATGATGGAAAATAGCGGAATCATTGACGGATTGGAATACGCAAGGAGAGAAGGAGGGATACTGCTGGAAAAGTGTCCTGCCTGCAGCGGATCGGTCATCATTCCGGAACAGATAGAAGGGGAGCCGGTCCGCTGGGCGGCTCCCTATGCGTTTTCAAGGACAAATGTTACGTCTGTTGCATTGCCCCGCTATATGGAGCAGATTGGAAATTATGTGTTTTACCGGTGCTTTCATTTGAAAAGCCTTTCTTTTTCCGACGCTTTGAATGATGTAGGGGCAGGAGCCTTCACAGGCAGCGCCATACGGAACATTGAGATACGGCTCTATAAGGGAGAGAAATCCGTACTGAAATTTATTGCCGATGAGATCAGGTACGCCCTTACAGTGACGATGCGCTACTGCCGGGAAGACGGATCGGAAGAAAGAGCAAAGCTGATCTTTCCAGAGCACTATGAAGAGGCTGTGGAAAATACTCCGGCAAGAATTGTAGAGACCCATTATCACGGTTCCGGAGGAGACTACCGGCAGTGCTTCTATGACAGGGAATTAAATTACAGCGAGTACGACAGGCTGTTTCCAAGGGCGGTGGCTGAAGAGACAGAGGAAACGGCGTCAGAGATGGCAGCCCTGCGCCTTCGATACCCTTATAAGCTCTCCCAGGCGGCAAAGGCGGAGTATGCAGAATACGTCAAAGAGCACCTGATGGCGGCAGCGTCAATCTATATTGACAGAGAGGAATCGGACATGCTGCGGTTTTTCGGAAAAGAAGGTTTCTGGAGTCGGGATACGCTGGAGGGTGCGATCGAGAAAGCGGCGGAAAAAGAAAAGACGGAAATATTAAGTGTGCTGATGGAAGAAAGGCACCGGTATTTCCCAAAACAGAAAAAGGTATTTGAGTTATGACAGAGGAAAGAACAAATGCGGAGAAACTGAAAGGAATCGGAAGAGAAATTCTGGTTCTTGCAAGAAATGAGCTCTATCTTAAGATGAGGTTTCTTGACGTGGCTTTAAGCAGTTTCTATTTTGCGGCAGATCCGGCAGCCGATCCGGCAGGGACAGACGGATTTTCCATTTGTTATCATCCGGAGAATCTGAGCAAAATGTATCGTAAGGATGCGGTATTGGTGAACCGGCTTTATCTTCATATGGTACTCCACTGCCTGTTTCATCATTTAACCCGGAGAAACGGGCGGGATGAAGATCTGTGGAATCTCTCCTGCGATATTGTGGCGGAATCCATGATCGACAGTATGCAGCACCGGCCGGTCTTAAGATCCCGGTCTTTTCTGCGAAGAGAGACGTACCGGAAGCTGAAGCAAGAGATGAAAGTACTGACTCCGGAAAAGGTATACGGTTCCCTGGAAAACTGGAATCTGAGTGAAAGAAAGCTTGGAGAGCTGGCAGAAGAATTTTATACGGACAGTCATATTTACTGGCCCGATGACAATGAGGAAGAGCGCCGGCAGGAGATTGAGAACCAGTGGCAGAATAAGACAGAGGAGATGGAGACTGACATGGAGACATTTTCCAAGGAAGCTTCTTCTGCTTCCGGGAATCTGCTGGAACATGTCAAAGTAGAGAATAAAGAGCGGTTCAAGTACGGAGATTTCCTGAGGAAATTCGCGGTTTTAAGAGAGGAAATGGCAGTGGATGACGATTCCTTCGATTATTCCTTTTACAGTTATGGACTTAGGCTTTACGGCAACATGCCTCTGATCGAGCCGCAGGAATGGAAAGAGACGAAGAAAATCGAGGACTTCGTGATCGTGATCGATACCTCCATGTCCTGTTCAGGAGAACTTGTGCAAAAATTTCTGGAAGAGACGTATACGGTGTTAAGTGAGCAGAACAGCTTTTTCCGGAAAGTGAATATCCACATTATCCAGTGTGATGACACCGTGCAGTCGGATCAAAAGATCACGAATGAAGAAGAGCTTAGGGCATACATGGACGATCTCGAACTGAAAGGAGAGGGCGGGACGGATTTCCGCCCGGCTTTTGCCCATGTGGAGAAGCTTCTGGAGCAGAAAGAATTTTCCCAGCTTCGGGGACTGATCTATTTTACAGACGGACAGGGAGTTTATCCGAAGAAAATGCCTCCTTACGAGACAGCCTTTGTCTTTATGAAAGAGGATTATGAGGATGTGAATGTGCCTGCATGGGCCATGAAACTGATCCTTAATGAGGAGGATGTCCGGAAAATGTCCGGAAAATCAGAGGAGAGAAAAGGAGATACAGCATGAATATAAAGCGAGCCAAAAAAGAAATTCAGGACTCCGTTACGGCTTATCTTAAGAAAGATTCCTACGGAGAATATATGATACCGTCTATCCGGCAGCGCCCCATCCTTCTGATGGGACCTCCGGGGATCGGCAAGACACAGATCATGGAGCAGGTGGCAAGGCACTGCGGCATTGCCCTTGTCTCCTACACCATTACCCATCATACAAGGCAAAGTGCGGTGGGCCTTCCCTTTATCAGAGAGAAAACCTACGGAGAGAAAACATATTCTGTCACGGAATATACCATGAGCGAGATCATTTCCTCTGTCTATGAGAAAATGGAAGAAACAGGATTAAAAGAGGGAATCCTCTTCATTGATGAGATCAACTGCGTCTCGGAGACACTGGCGCCTACTATGCTGCAGTTTCTGCAGTGCAAAACTTTCGGTAATCAGAAAGTGCCGGAAGGGTGGATCATCGTGGCAGCCGGAAATCCGCCGGAGTACAATAAATCCGTGCGGGAATTTGATGTGGTGACACTGGACAGGATCCGCCGGATCGATGTGGAAGAAAACTATGAGGTGTGGAGAGAATACGCCTATCGTGCCGGGATCCATCCTGCCATCCTCTCCTACCTGGAAATCCGGAAAGACTGCTTTTACCGGATGGAGACAACGGTGGACGGCAGGACATTTGTAACAGCCCGCGGCTGGGAGGATCTCTCAGAGCTTTTAAAGGTGTACGAGGCGATCGGCAAAAAAGCGGACCGGGAAGTGGTGCATCAGTATTTGCAGCACTGGAAGATCGCCAAGGATTTTGCCAATTATCTGGAGCTTTTTCACAAATATAAAAAGGATTACGGACTGGAGAAAATCCTGGAAGGACACTATGGAAAAGATACCCTGGACAAGCTGAAATTTGCTTCCTTCGACGAGCGTTTAAGCGTCGTGGGGATGCTGATCGGGAAGCTTAGCGAATTGTTCCAGGCAAGTTACCTTGCAGACCAGTATGTAACCAGGCTGTTCGGATGGCTTAAGAAGTATAAGGTACAGGGAAATCTGGCTGATATCAAAGAAGAGGCGGAGAAAGAATATGAGAAGCTTCGCCGGGCAGGACAGCTGACAAAAGAGGCGGATCATATGCTCCGCAAAGTCGCGGACACACTGGAGCGGTATGTTGTGATCCTTAAGGAAGAACATATGGAACAGGATGGGCAGAAAGACGAGGCATTCGAGAGAGTCCGGGCAGAGTTTGTGAAGGAGGCTGATAAGCGGCAGCAGGCTGTGGATGCGGCCGGAGAAGCGCTGGATCACGCCTTTGACTTTATGGAGGATGCCTTCGGGGACAGTCAGGAAATGGTCTGCTTTGTGACCGAGCTGAATACCAATTACTACAGCATCCAGTATCTGAAAGAAAATGACTGTGATAAATATTTTAAATACAACAAAGGACTTCTGTTTGATGAAAGAAGAGAGAAGATCTTAGAAGAATTAGAGGAAATGTCATAAAAGAACAGCCTTTTGGCGCCGGTGCTAATATTTCCGGCTTTACTCCGCACAATACAGGGCAGGGCCTCGGCTTTTACGGATTTCATATTCATGAAGGAAGCGCCTGTACCGGAACCACTTCGGATGAATTTGCCGATACAGACGGCCACTATCAGACCCGGGGTAAAATGCATCCGGAACATGAGGGGGATCTGCCTCCGCTTCTATCCGATAAGGGAACAGCGTGGATGATGGTCTATACCACCCGCTTTTTTCCGGAGGAAGTGGTGGGGAAGACAGTTGTGATTCATGATATGCCTGATGATTTCCGCACCCAGCCGTCGGGAAATTCAGGAGAGAAGATTGCCTGCGGACAGATCGTGGCAGAAGATCCTGATATACGATAAACATTTCCATGTAACAAAGCGCCTCCTGTCTGCATATGCTGGAGTAGAAAGACTGTGCAAATAGGAGGATTTTTATGGCATATTCAATCATGCTGGATGCAGGACACGGAGGACGGGATCCGGGAGCAGTGTACAACGGGCGTCAGGAAAAGGACGATACCTTGCGCCTGGCGCTTGCTGTAGGGGAAATTTTGCAGAACAGAGGTATTGATGTAGAATATACACGTACGACAGATGTCTATGAGACACCATATGAAAAAGCGATGGAAGCAAATCAGGCAGGAGTGGATCTCTTTATTTCCATTCACCGCAATTCTTTTCCAAGAGACAACGAGGTGTCCGGTGTGGAATCGCTGGTGTACGATCTGTCGGGACTGAAGTACCAGATCGCGGAGGCGATCAATGAGGAGCTGGCAACTATAGGGTTTGTGGATCTTGGCGTCAAGGCAAGACCGAATCTGGTCGTGCTGAAGAGGACAAAAATGCCGGCTGTTCTTGTGGAGGCCGGATTTATCAATTCTGACACCGATAACATGTTGTTTGATCAGAATTTTGATGACATTGCACTTGCCATTGCCGAGGGAATCCTCGATACCCTGCAGCGGAACGGACTTATTGAAGGAAGTGCAGATACGTCCGGAAGCGTAAATGGCAGTGGGAACAGCGGCATGACAGGGGGAAATACAGACAGTCAATATGAAAATAATGAATTTGAAAATGCAGTAGTCCACGATTATCGCGTGCAGGTAGGGGCTTTCCGCAACCGTACTTATGCAGAGAGACTTAGAGGGGAACTTCTGGAGCAGGATTTTCCGGCGTATATTGAGGATTCTGACGGTTATTTAAGAGTTCAGGTGGGCGGATATGACACATTGGAGGAAGCAGCCGACATGGAACGGCGGCTGAAACGGGCAGGTTATTCCACTGTGATTGTGTCCTGATCCCATATGGAGATCCTCCCGCTTCCGATAGTCTCTGTTTTCCGGTGCTGGTAATTTTTAAAAACTTTAGGTATAATAACCACATATAATAGCAGCCGCGTGGTTATTATACCTGGGTGCTTTGGCCTGCAAAGCCGAAGATATATCAGAATTTTACATAGGAACCGGAGGATCGAAAATGGCAGATAAATTAAAATTTCAGGAAAAATTAAGCGGAATTTTGCATCTGGCAGAAGAAAAGCAGATGCATCTTAATATAGAGGAAATCGAAAAATTCTTCGAGGAGGAAGCGCTTTCTGCCCAGCAGATAGAGCTGGTGTGCGACTACCTGCTTTCACAGAAAGTGGCTGTATCGGGATATGAAAAAAAGCCCGGAGTGATTCGGCAGGCGGAGGAAGAAAGAGAGGAGCTGACCCGGGAAGAACAGGAATACCTGGAAAGTTATCTTAGAGAAATACACGAGATGGTGCCGCGTACACCGGAGGAGAGCAGGCTGGCAGCCTACATGCCCCTTGTGACAGAGGAAGCGCTGAAGCTGCCAAGACAGGGAGTTTTCCTGGGAGATGTGATCCAGGAAGGAAATGTCAGTCTTGTCGGGGCGCTTTTGGCATATGCTCCGGGAGAAGAGAAGAAGGAAGAAATCCTCAAAGAGATAAGAGCTTCCATGCGCGCGCTTTTGGAATCCCAGCTGGAAATGAAAAGGCAGGATCGCAAGATGGTAGACCGGGTATCTGACCTGGAGGCGACAATCCGGGAAATGAGCGACGGACTGGGCCGTAAAGTAGACGTAGAGGAAGTGGCAGAGAAAATGGGCGTGTCAGAAGAGGAGATCGAAGATATTCTCAAGCTGGCAGGAGAAGAATGGAAAGAAGAATAAGAGAAGGATTATATAAATAAAGAGCAGCTCAAAAGTCCTGAAATGACTTAAGGGCTGCTCTCCTGTTAATATCACAAAATCATTATTTTCTATTTTTCTTCAGAATCTGTTTCCGTCTTTTCCGGCAGATACATATGTACCAGTTCGATCCGGTTTTTATCAAGCTTCTCTACCACAAGGCGGATGCCTTCGTCTGTGGTGATCTCATCTCCTGCCTGGGGAAGACGGTCCAGATGTTCGATGATAAGACCACCGAGAGAATCGTAATCATCCGATGAAAGGTCCAGATCAAGCTCATCATTGAGATCTTCCAGGTTGAGAGATCCCTCTACAAGATATTCTCTCTCTCCGACCTGGCGGACAAGATCTTCTTCGTTTTCATCGTATTCATCCCGGATCTCACCAACAAGTTCTTCCAGAATATCTTCCAGTGTGATAAGACCGGCGGTCTCTCCATATTCATCCAGGACAATGGCGATATTGAAGGAAGAATCTCTCATTTCTACCAGAAGTTCAGAAATATTTTTATACTCATAGGTAAAATAAGCTTCTCTTAAAATATCACGCACATGAAATTCCTTTTTGCTGTCAAATAGGAGCAGATCCTTCATGTTGATGGTTCCGATCACATGGTCAGTAGTCTCTTCATAAACCGGAAGCCGGGTAAATTTATCTTCCCGGAAAATTTCCAGAAGTTCTTCATAAGTACTCTCCACATCAGCGAATGTAACATGAACGCGGGGAACCATAACATCTTTCGCTTTAGCGTCATTGAAATCAAAAACATTGTAGATCAGTTCCTTTTCTTCGGATTCGATCACCCCGTCTTCATGGCTGACATCTACAATTGTACGCAGATCACTTTCTGTCATGGCTTTTTTTGTATTTTCCGGATTTATTCTCAAGATAAAAAGAATTACACGGGACAGACTGTTTATAATAAAGATGACAGGAGTCATCAGTTTTATAAAAATACGGATGATCGGCGCATAGATCATGGAAATGCCCTGGGCGTGGATGGCAGCGGTGGTCTTGGGAGTGATCTCTCCGAAAAGGAGGATCAAAAGAGTAATAAGACCGCTGGCAAAAGCAACGGCTGAGCCGCCGAAGTGATAGGCGATCGTTGTTGTCAGGGAAGCGGCAGCAGTGTTTACCACATTATTTCCGATCAATATAGCGCTTAATAACTTGCTGGAATCTTTTGTAACATCCAGAATAGCCTCTGCCCGCTTGTTTCCTTCATCGGCAAGGCTGCGGATACGAATTTTGTTGACTGTTGTAAGAGCCGTCTCTGCAGATGAAAAAAATGCAGAGAGCATCAGCAGAATAATCAAAATAATAATCTGTATGGCGTCGCTGGGGTCCATGAAGTTTTTTCACTCCTCTTTCATAATTTTGTAAGATTTCAGGGCTCTGCCTGTAAGCGTATAACACGAAATTACTATACCGTATTTTATGTAATTTTGCAAGTCCACGTTGAATTTGCGGGGGTTTTAGTGTATGATGGACAATGAAAAAAAGGAAAGAAAGGCTATATTATCATGAATCAGGATTTTATTTCCCGACTTGAACATATATTGGAAACAGAGCAGATTCTTCAAAACGAACCCATGGATCGGCATACCACATTCCGCATCGGCGGTCCGGCTGACTTGTTTGTCGTTCCGTCTGACAAAGAGCAGGTCCGCAAGATTGTACAGATATGCCGGGAAGAGGGCATGCCATATTATATTATAGGAAATGGAAGTAACCTTCTCGTGTCTGACAAAGGATACAGAGGGGTTGTAATTCAGCTTTATACCCGGATGTCCGGAATTTACCCGGATGGGGATAAGATCTGCGCCCAGGCAGGTGCTTCCCTGGCAAAGATTGCGGCAGCAGCCCTCAAGGAGGGGCTGACCGGATTTGAATTTGCAGCAGGGATTCCGGGAACACTGGGAGGAGCCTGTATTATGAATGCAGGTGCATATGGCGGTGAGATGAAAGATGTGCTGGAAGAGATCACAGTCCTGACAAAAGAAGGAGAAATCAGCACAATTTCCCGGGAAAATCTGGATATGGGGTATCGTACCAGCGCGGCGGCCAAGAACGGCTGTACTGTTCTGGAAGCGGTTATAAAGCTTGAAAAAGGCGACAAAGAAGCAATACAAAAGAAAATGGAAGAGCTGAAAGAAAAAAGGATCAGCAAACAACCGCTGGAATATCCCAGCGCCGGAAGTACCTTTAAAAGACCGAAAGGATATTTTGCCGGTAAATTGATCCAGGACGCAGGACTTAGGGGCTGCCGGATCGGCGGGGCCATGGTCTCCGAGAAACACTGCGGATTTGTCATCAATGCAGGAGGAGCAACCGCGGCAGATGTGGATGCTCTGATCAGACATATTTCAGAAAAAGTAAAGGAACATGCAGGAGTTACATTGGAGCCTGAAGTGAAGAGGCTGGGAGAATTTTAAGTATGAGATTTATTATTGTGACAGGCATGTCGGGAGCGGGAAAAAGTACAGCTTTGAAGATTTTGGAAGATACAGGATACTATTGTGTAGACAATCTTCCGGTAGAGCTGGTGCCGAAGCTGGGTGAGCTGCTTTTGCTGCCTGGCTCGTCCATCAGCAGGATTGCTCTGGGACTGGATATCCGAAGCGGACACAGTTTTGAAAAGCTGCAAAAATCGCTGGAGCAGCTGGATGAGATGAAGATCTCATATGAGATCCTTTTTCTGGAAGCTTCGGACGAGACTTTGATCAAACGCTACAAAGAGACAAGGCGCAGTCATCCGCTTGCGGGAAACGGCAGAGTAGATCAGGGCATTACAGAAGAGAGAAAAAGACTGGCGTTCTTAAAAAGAAAGGCAGATTATCTGATCGATACCAGCCGGCTTCTGACAAGAGAGCTGCGGGAAGAAATGCATAAAATTTTTATTGAAAACAAAGAATATAAAAATCTGTACATTACGATTCTTTCTTTCGGTTTCAAGTACGGTCTGCCAAGTGATGCGGATCTGGTGTTTGATGTGCGTTTCCTTCCCAATCCGTATTATATTGATGATCTTCGTGCTAAAAGCGGAAATGACCCGGAAGTGCGGGATTATGTGATGGACAATGAAAAGGCAGTGATCTTTCTCGATAAACTGACAGATATGGTAAGATTTCTTATTCCGAATTATGTGCAGGAGGGGAAGACACAGCTGGTCATTGCGGTGGGGTGTACAGGGGGGAAACATCGGTCTGTCACCCTTGCCAATGCGCTTTATCAAGTGCTTGCGGAAGAAGAAAGAGATTACGGTATAAAAATAGAGCACCGCGATATTGAAAAGGACGCGGTGACAAAAGCAAAGTAGGGATAGTTATGTCATTTTCTGGGAAAGTAAAGGAGGAATTATCCGGAATTTATCCTCGGGCAAGACATTGTCAGCTGGCTGAACTGGCGGCTTTGACGGGGATGAACGGATTGTGGGAGGAAGAAGAAGGCGGCAGTCTGCGGCTTATCCTCCATGCGGAAAATATAGCCGTCATAAGAAAATGCTTTACATTACTGGAAAAAACATTTAATATAAAAAATGAAATTGCCCTCCAGATATCTGTGAGAAGGAATTTATTAAAAGACAGCAGCAGTTATGTACTGCGGGCCGAAGGAGGCGCTCTGGCTGCCATCAGGCAGGCGGAGGTACAGGCAGTCTGCTGCAAGCGTGCTTTTATGAGAGGCGCATTTCTGGCGGCAGGGTCTATGAGTGATCCGGGAAAATCCTATCATTTTGAGATCGTCTGTGATCAGATGGAAAAAGCACAGTACCTGCAGCGTATTATGAACAGCTTTGAGCTGGATGCCCGGATTGTTTCAAGGAAAAAGCATTTTGTCATCTATCTGAAAGAGGGAGAGCGTATCGTAGATGCGCTGAATATCATGGAAGCCCATGTGGCTTTGATGGAACTTGAAAATGTAAGAATATTGAAAGATATGAGAAACGCAGTGAACCGTAAAGTAAACTGCGAGACAGCAAATATTCATAAAACAGTATCTGCAGCGGTTAAACAACTGGAAGATATTGCTTATATACGTGACACCGTGGGATTTGAGCAGCTTCCCTTAGGACTGAAAGACGTTGCCCTTACACGTCTTGCATACCCGGAAGCAACATTAAAGGAGCTGGGAGATCTTCTGGAGACTCCGGTAGGGAAGTCGGGAGTGAATCACCGGCTTAGGAAATTAAGTGAAATGGCAGATAAGTTAAGGGGAATCAAGGAGGTACATTATGATTAAGAAACCGGTAACAATAAAACATCAAAATGGTCTGGATGTGAGACCAATTGCCCTGCTTGTTCAGGAAGCCAGCCAGTATTCCAGTCGGATATACATAGAGGTGAACAACAGGAAGATCAATGCAAAGAGTATTATGGGTATGATGAGCCTTAACCTGGGTGAGGGCGAGGAAGTTACAGTTGCTGCTGAAGGAGAAGATGAACTGGATGCAGTGGACGGCGTAGAGAAATTTCTTTCAAACCAGAAATAAAAGAATCAGAATAAAGAGTTCCGCTTTCGGGGCTCTTTGTTTATGCCTTAGATAGTAAGGAGGGAATGGATATGAAGAAGCTTCTTTTTGTTTATAATCCTCATGCAGGGAAAGGACTTTTAAAACCTAAGGTATCGGATATTATAGATATTTTTGTAAAGGCAGGATATGATGTGACGGCATATCCCACACAGTCTTACCAGGATGCTTACCGAAAAGTCACAGAATATACAGATCCTTATGATCTCGTGGTATGCAGCGGAGGGGATGGTACCATTGATGAGGTGGTGACGGGAATGATGGGAAGAGAGAAAAAAATTCCGATCGGCTACATCCCCACAGGAACTACAAATGATTTTGCCAATAGTTTGAAAATCCCCAGAGATATTCTGCGGGCGGCGGACAATGCGGTTAATGGAGCACAGTTCCCCTGCGACATCGGGCAGTTTAATGAAGATATTTTTGTGTATATTGCCGCTTTCGGACTCTTTACTGATGTATCTTATCAGACAAACCAGACGGCGAAAAACCTGCTGGGTCATCTTGCCTATGTTCTGGAAGGGACAAAGCGTATTTTTAATATCCCATCCTACCGGATCAAAGTTACCCATGACGGCGAAACGATAGAAGATGAGTTTATTTTCGGAATGGTAACGAACTCCAGATCTGTAGGCGGGTTCCGCAACATGGTAGGAAAGAATGTTACGTTCGATGACGGAGTATTTGAGGTGACTCTTATAAAAATGCCGAAAAACCCCATAGAGCTTCAGGAGATCATCACAGCTCTCCTGCTGGAACAGACCGACAGCAAGCACATGTATTCTTTTAAGAGCGGGCATCTTACCTTTGAATCGCTGGAGGAGATTCCGTGGACGCTGGATGGAGAATTTGGGGGAGATCATGATTTTGTGGAAATATATAACCTGAAGCAGGCGCTGAATATCATGGTTCCCAAAAAGCATGTAAAGGAGCTGTCCGTGTCAGGCAAGAAAGAAAAAAATAAGTAGAATTTTGGAATATTTTTTAAGAAACTACTTGCAAAAGGACAGGCCATATGATATTATATTATTCGGTCACGTGATGAACTGCAAACGCAGAAGTCACGGCTGAATATGGCTCCGTGGTCAAGAGGTCAAGACGCTAGCCTCTCACGCTGGAATCAGGGGTTCGATTCCCCTCGGAGTCACTTGAAAAGCCCGTTTTTACGGGCTTTTTTCGTGTCTGAAAAACAAAAGTGTATCAAATGGTGTATCAAACATACGTTTGGATATTGAGGAATCAAAAATACTTAAGGAGGAAATCTTGGACGTATTTTTATCCCGATCAATAAAATGGTGGTTATTTTTGTGGTTTGATGGTAAGATAAAAGAAAAGAAAGGGTGATGGATATGGCATTAGCACAGGCGACAAAATCGCATGAAACAACTTATACATTGGATGATGCAATGGATATTCTTCTTACGAAACTGGATGATGCCATTCATGATATGGAGGCTGGCAGAGTGCAGACGATAGAGGAAGCGTGGAAAGAGATTGATGAAATATAAAGTTCTGATTACCGATATTGCCAAAGAAGATATCAAAGAAAAGAAGAAATATATCCTTAGAAATTTCAAGTACCGTGAGTATGCAGAATATTTTTCCAGAAAGATAAAGAAAGCGGTGCAGGAGTTGGATACATTGCCGGACGGTTATGGAACTACCGGTTTCCGTTATCGGGGATATGATATTTATCTGAAGGCATATAAAAATTATCTTTTGTTTTATACGGTGGATAAGAGTGCTGCTACGGTAACTGTTCTCCGCATCCTGCAGGACGGTATGGACTGGGAGAATATTATCAGACAATGGATCAGCAGGAAACATTAAATATTTTAAGAAAAGAAAGCCCTGACAGTTAACAGTAAAACTGTCAGGGCTTTTTCGCTGGTAAAATGAATTTTATAATGACTGGTCTGTATCACTTGGAATATACCTGCATATCTCCTGAATATCACAATTCAGAATACGGCAGAGATCATTCAGCGTTGTAGTATTCAACGGTTTGTTCTTACGCAGCTTATCTATCGTAGAACTGGAGATATGGTGTTTGTTGATCAATGTATATGTTGACTCGTTTGATTTCTTTAATGTTTCCCAGAAAGGACTGTAATCAATCATGGCATACCTCCTATGGTTAAAGGATAGTATGTGGTTGTTTTATTGACTATAGTCGCTAAAAAGACTACAATATTAGAGAAATGAAATGGACAAAAGAACAACAGGAAAGATTTGAAAAATTTATATTGGGCGATGATATGGATTTTTACGAGGAGTACACGATCCATCTGACGGATGAGGAACAGGAAAAATTTTTCGCGGAGAATCCAGAGTTTATGTCTGAATACCCTATCAGCCGTGACATGATACATCTGTTAAGGGATCCCATGTACAGAGGTTTGATGAGAAAGATCAAGAAATATGAAACGGGCGAAAGAGAAAAATATTGATTGCATCCTTTATTTTGTGCCATCGCGATGAGACTTTTTTGAGGTTCAAAGGAGACAGGCGATAGAAACATTGCCTCAATGAACTCAGGGCCCAGTTGGATGATCTGATCAGCCGTTTGGATATTGCAGGGATTTCAATCACAAGCCGGATATATGCAGGTATGGGAAGGCAGAGTTCCCAGCAAGAGTACTGCCGCGTGAAATGCAAATGGCAGAGTTTCTGTTTTGGTATTACCGGGGTGGATCTTGCTCTGCTGAAAATTTAACCTGATATGAAATGCAAATGTCTTTTAAAATAATCCATAATTGCAAGACGGGAACAATGCGGAACTGGCTGTACATTGAGTCGGGATAAGCCTTCTGTCTGAATGTATCTGCTGCGACCGACTGCAGTCGGGAGCCAAAATGTTTTCCGTGTTTGAATGATCGCGGTATCTGATAACATAAAGAAAACACCGAGGGCATGGGAAGCGGAATTCCCATCAAGAGCAAGACCACGGAGAATGCAAAAGACAGAAATGCTGCTTTTGTATTACGGGGTGGATCTTGCTCTTTAAAAATCCAATTTATAATCAAGCTGGAAGAAATGAGGTACATGTTAGTAGGAATTTGGCATGGATTTAGATTGAATATTTTGATATATAAAACTATAATGTAACCAACAAATTGGAATTTGTGTAAGCAAAGCGGGGGCTTAAAATGCGTATTTTGGAATATGGCAATACAAATAATCCAACAATAATGCTTGTTCATGGTTTTGAAAGTCCATATCAAATATGGATTGATTATATAGAGCATTATAAAGAGAACTATCATATTCTTGTGCCAATTTTGCCTGGACATGATGTGCAGGAGAAGTCCGAGTTCAATTCCTTTGATGATACTGCAAAAGAGATAGAAAATTATTGTATATCAAAATCTATTAACCATA
>NZ_JAYAZJ010000128.1:0-4702 GCF_037273965.1 Claveliimonas sp.
ATTTGTAATTTCTATTCTTGATCTGGGCGATAACGTCATTGAGATCCTGGAACTGGTGCTTGTATACCTCGATCATCCGCAGCCCCTGGTCGTAATATTTATTTAATATGGCCTTGATGGAGGAGGATTTTCCGGTTCCTGCGTCTCCGAAGAGGAGACAGTTATTGGCCCGGCGTCCCTTCACAAATGCCTCTGTATTGTCGACGAGTTTTTTCTTGGCGCTCTCGTACCCCACCAGCTCGTCAAGCTGTACATGGGCAATCTTTGTGATAGGCGCAATATGGACTCCTTCCTCGTCGTGGACCACCCGGAATGCCTTGTGAAGCCCCAGCTTACCTACACCGAACTCCTTGTAGAACTGGGTCACGGAAGCCTTGAACTCCTCCGCATCCTTTGTCTGTCCCAGGCTTTTCGCCAGAGCACAGATTCGATCTCGGATACGGCTGTTGAACACACTGCCGTGGGTTCCTGACCCTGTGTAATCCAGTATCATGGAAACGCAGTCCACGCCAAGGTCTGCCTCCATCGCTGTGAAATCGTAGTCGAACAGTTCCTTGAAGATAGCGAAATCATGGCGGGCCACCTTGTTGATGCTTCCTGCTGTCTCCCCCACAATCTCACAGGAGGTGCTGTAGGCATTCTCATCATTGGCCAGGAGAAATGTCAGGTAATCATGCCAGAGATTCCCCTCAAACCCATGATCCACGCACAGCTCCAGTATGCTGCCTGTACACTCAAAGAGAAGACTTTTCAAGTCCTCTTTGTTGTAGTACTCATTGTCGTAATTTTCCATCAGAAACGTCATATCATTTAAAATCTGTTCCTGCTCCAGATTTTTATAGATGATCAGCTCATGTATCCTCATTTTTTCTTCCTTTCTGCCTTTTCTATCGGCACTGCACTGTCCAGTCATTGGCATCGCGGCTGGAATCAATAGTTTCCTAGAATTTTCAAAGTTCTTGATTCTTCTCTGAGTCCCCGGATAGCGTTTTTCACAGCCCCTTCTCCCATGTTCCCGTCAAAATCCACGAAGAAGCGGTACTCCCATGTTCTCCCCTCTACCGGGCGGGATTCTATCTTTGTCATATTCAGGTTATTGTAAGTAAAATGGGCCAGCAGGTGGTAAAGGGAACCGCTGGAATGGTCTACTTCAAAGCAAATGCTGATCTTTTTGGCATCTTTCAGAAAAATCTTCTGGTTCGTCACAATAATGAACCGGGTAGAATTGTTATCATTATAATTGATTTTGCGGTCCAGTATTTTCAGCCCGTAAATTTCCGCCGCATGTTCGCTGCAGATAGCAGCCTGGGTCACATCATTTTCATTTAGGATCTTTTTCGCTGCAACAGCTGTATTGGCCACACCAATCTGCTGCCATCCTCTCTGCTCGTCCAGATATTTTGCGCTTTGCATCAATGCCTGTGGATGAGAATACACACGCTGGATCGTTTCCAGTGTTGTCCCCTCTACCCCGGCCAGGGCATGTTCAATAGGCAGGACGATTTCCCCTACAATATAATTTTCAAATTCAACCAGAAGATCGTAAGTCTCACTTACCACTCCGGCGGAAGAATTCTCGATGGGCAGAACCGCAAAATCAGCCGACCCCTCTTCGATTGCTTCCATTGCATCCCTGAAAGTCTGCACATGAAAGCTATTGACATTCTTTCCAAAATAGGCATGCATAGCAGCCTGGGAATAAGCTCCGTCTGTCCCCTGGAAAACGATCCTTGACTGTTCCCAGTCCAGTTTGTCTACTCCAATAAAGGGAAGACGCCCAAGGGCACCTTTTTTTGTCAGCATCTGATACTGCATCTTCCGACTCTGGGACATCAGCTGCTCAAAAAGCTCAGTCAGCCCAAGCTTCATAAATTCATCATCAATCCCTTTTGTAATCCTGCTCAAC
Source organism: Claveliimonas sp. (assembly GCF_037273965.1). Taxonomy (NCBI): domain Bacteria; kingdom Bacillati; phylum Bacillota; class Clostridia; order Lachnospirales; family Lachnospiraceae; genus Claveliimonas; species Claveliimonas sp. Next base: position 1,907 of record NZ_JAYAZJ010000128.1, read on the forward strand.
TGCTCTTTTTCTCTTTTTTTATCAAATACTTTCTGTCCGGCGTCAATTTTTATATCTCCGATCTTCTCACAGACCGCTACTCTCTTTTTATACAGTTCCGCAATCTGGCTGTCGATTCCGGCCAGATCCTCTCTCAATTCTTCCAACTGCTGCATTTTCACAATCTCCTTTTTCACATACTAAATTGTATTATAATACAAACCCTCGGCAAAATCCACGGCAGACATTGAAAAACTTCTTCATTTATTATATGATGTATGAAAAGCAGATTTCCATTTCTTTCGATCATTTTCGGGAAATGGATGATATATATCAAGGAGGTATTTATGAGACATTTAATGAGTCCACTGGATTTTTCCGTGGAAGAGCTGGAGCAGCTTCTGGATCTTGCTTCTGATATTGAAGCGAATCCCCAGAAATATGCACATGCCTGTGCAGGAAAGAAGCTGGCTACTTTATTCTATGAGCCGAGTACTCGGACAAGATTGAGCCACGAAGCTGCCATGCTGAATCTGGGAGGAAGTATCATGGGATTTTCTTCCGCTGATTCCAGTTCTGCTGCAAAAGGTGAAAGTGTATCTGACACAATCCGTACCATTTCCTGTTACGCTGACATTTGTGCCATGCGTCATCCGAAGGAGGGCGCTCCCATGGTTGCATGCCAGCACTCTTCCATCCCTGTTATTAATGCCGGAGACGGAGGGCATCAGCATCCGACTCAGACATTGACAGATCTTATGACAATCCGTTCCCTGAAAGGGCATCTTGACAATATGACAATTGGTCTGTGCGGCGACTTGAAATTCGGCCGTACCGTACATTCCCTTATTCACGCTCTTGTTCGTTATCCGGGCATCCGTTTTATTTTAATCTCGCCGGAAGAATTGAGACTTCCCGGATATATCCGCCATGATGTTCTGGATAAAAACGAAGTTCCTTATGAAGAGGTAGTACGCCTGGAGGACGCCCTTCCAAAACTGGACCTTCTGTATATGACCCGCGTACAGAAGGAACGTTTCTTCAATGAAGAAGACTATGTGCGCATGAAGGATTTCTATATCCTGGATGCTGCAAAAATGAAACTTGCCCCTGAAGATATGTATGTTCTTCATCCGCTTCCCAGAGTAAACGAGATTTCCACAGAAGTGGACAAGGATCCAAGGGCCGCTTATTTCAAACAGATGCAGTACGGCGTCTATGTTCGTATGGCTCTTATATTGACTCTGCTGGAAATAGAAGTATAGGAGGAAAAACATGGTAAAAAATACTTTAAATGTAGGACGGATTTCAGAAGGTTTTGTGCTGGATCACATTCAGGCCGGACGGAGTATGGAAATTTATAAATATCTTCATCTGGATCAGCTGGATTGCTGTGTAGCTATCATTAAGAATGCCAAAAGCAGTAAAAAGGGAAAAAAAGATATCATTAAGATTGAATGTCCCATCGACTTTATTGACCTTGATATTCTCGGTTTCATCGATCACAATATTACCATCAACATTATTAAAGACGAAGAAATTGTAGAGAAAAAGCGGCTTCACCTGCCGAAAAAGATCACAAATGTAATCCGCTGCAAGAATCCCCGCTGTATTACTTCTATTGAACAGGAGCTGGATCATGTATTTGTTCTGACAGACCCTGAAAAGGAGATTTACCGCTGCATGTACTGCGAAGAAAAATACGAGGGACGTTCCCGGCACCGCGGATAAAAGTTAAATTGAAAACTGTATATACTGCCAGTCCTGTCAGATGTGCAGACTGGATTAAAAAAGCGGCCGGAAATTTCCGACCGCTTTTTTATTTCTCACCTATTTTTCTGCATCTTTGGCATAGCCATTTCAAATCTTTCTGCCAAGCGCTTCCGCCATTTCCAGAGCATCGGTGTTTTCAATATCTCCCACTGCACTGACCCCTGGTGCGATCACTCTTCCCGCGTCCTTCCACTGCAGATATTCCGCCATGATTTCATATGTCCTCTCCAGACCTTCAAAATGTTCTCTGTCATCTGCTCCGCAGGCCAGAAGAACACATTCCTTTCTGCCTTTTAATCCTTCCTTGCTCCGATTCAGAGAATACCATCTGTCAATCAGAGCTTTTATCTGCGCGGAAAAAGAAAACCAGTACATAGGCGTAGCAAGAACAATCACATCCGCCTCCAGGATCGCCCCCGCAATCTGATTAAAATCATCATGGAAAATACAGGGCTTTTCTGTTGAATAACAGGCATCGCACGCATGGCAGCCATGGATATTCATATCAGCCGCTGCAATCTTAGCCAGTTTGTGTCCCTGGCTTGCCGCCCCCTTAATAAAAGCATTTGCCATTTTATCGCTATTTCCGCCCTTTCTCGGGCTTCCCGTAATCACAACAATATTCTTCATAGACTTGTTCCTCCAATTTTACCCGGGGCTTTTTGCATTTTTACCCACCACTAATGTCAATTTGGGACGTAACAAAGTTAAACTTTGTTACGTCCCAAATTGAAAATCAAGCATAACGATAAGCCGGGTTATGTCGTTGGGTAATCATCTATCTAGGCCTGCCGTTGCCGGCAGGCTCAAGCGACCTACCTAAGACGCGACGGGCCGCCGCATTGTCTATATTCGGTCTTGCTTCGGATGGGGTTTACATGTGCCCCTCCTGTTACCAGGAGGGCGGTAGTCTCTTACACTGCCCTTCCACCCTTACCGGGAAATCTTCCCGGCGGTACATTTCTGTTGCACTGGCCTTGGAGTCGCCTCCACCGGACGTTATCCGGCATCCTGCCCTGTGAAGCCCGGACTTTCCTCACCTGC
>NZ_JAYAZJ010000129.1:0-4531 GCF_037273965.1 Claveliimonas sp.
TACAGAGGGAAAAGAATATCTTGATTTTGCTGCAGGGATTGCGGTAAATGCTCTGGGATATCATTATCCCGGCTATGACGAGGCGCTGAAAGCGCAGATCGACAAACTGCTTCATATTTCAAACCTTTATTATAATGAGCCTATGAGCGAGGCAGGAGAAAAGCTTGTAAAAGCCAGCGGCATGAGCAGGGCGTTTTTTACAAACAGCGGTACAGAATCCATAGAGGGAGCGCTGAAGGCTGCCCGGAAATACTCCTGCACGAAGTATAACGGGGAGAGATATGAGATCATTGCCATGAACCATTCCTTCCACGGAAGGAGCATGGGAGCTCTTTCTGTTACCGGGACCGCTCATTACCGGGAACCCTTTGAGCCACTGATCGGCGGCGTGAAATTTGCGGATTTTAATGATCTGGAAAGTGTAAAATCCCAGATTACAGACAAAACCTGCGCCATTCTCACAGAGGTGGTTCAGGGGGAAGGCGGAATTTATCCGGCAGATCCGGGATTTTTGCAGGGGTTGAGAGCTCTTTGCGATGAAAAAGACCTGATTTTGATTTTTGACGAGATACAGTGCGGTATGGGACGTACGGGAACATATTTTGCATGGCAGGATTACGGTGTAAAGCCGGATATTATGACCTGCGCCAAGGCTCTGGGCTGCGGTGTTCCGGTAGGCGCTTTTGTTCTGGGAGAAAAAGCGGCGGCAGCGTCTCTGGAACCTGGAGATCATGGAACCACCTATGGAGGAAATCCCTTTGTGTGCGCAGCAGTGAGCAAGGTGTTTGATATTTTTGAGAAAGATCATATTCTGGAGCATGTCCGTGAGCTGACTCCGTATCTGGAGGAAAAACTGGACGCTCTTGTGGATAAATATGAAATTATCTCCCGGAGACGTGGAAAAGGATTTATGCAGGGACTTGTGATACAGGGTATTTCCGTGGGGACGATTGTAAGTAAGGCTCTGGAAAACGGACTTTTGGTGATTTCAGCAGGAAGCGATGTACTGAGACTGGTTCCGCCTCTTGTGATCACAAAAGAAGATATTGATGAAATGATTGAAAAACTGGAAAAAAGCCTGGCGTAATGCCGGGCTTTTTTCAAATGCAGTTTTAAATGCGGATGAAATATTTTTATTCATAAAGGCGCAGATCTATGATACAATGAAGGGCATGATACAGGAAATCAGAGTGTATGCAGGAATGCGCTGGAAGTAAAAGCTACTGATTACAGGTCACTATCCTGCAGGGGTCTTGGCATGTATATGCCGAAATCGCGAGACATGCAGGGAAAAATGATGAACTGACAGAATATAGGAGAAAATATGAGTATATATGAATCATTAAACAATATGCAGCAGGAGGCTGTTTACCATACCGAAGGTCCTCTTCTGATCCTGGCAGGAGCAGGTTCAGGCAAAACGAGAGTACTGACTCACAGAATCGCCTATCTGATCGCAGAAAAGGGAGTAAACCCCTGGAATATTCTTGCTATTACCTTTACAAATAAGGCTGCTCAGGAAATGAGAGAGCGTGTGGATAAGATCGTAGGTCTGGACGGGGGAAGTGTCTGGGTGTCTACCTTCCATTCTACTTGTGTGAGAATTCTTCGCAGACATGCAGACCGCATCGGATATGATAATAATTTTACCATTTATGATACAGACGATCAGAAAACTCTCATAAAAGATGTGTGCAGAAGGCTGAACGTGGATACCAAGAAATATAAAGAACGTTCTCTTCTTGCTCAGATCTCTCATGCAAAAGACGAGCTTGTTACACCGGATGAAATGCTGATGAACGCAGCTGATTTTAATGAAAAAAAGGTTGCTGAGATCTATCGGGAATACCAGATTTCATTAAGAAGAAACAATGCCTTTGATTTTGACGATCTGATCGTAAAAACAGTAGAACTGTTTCAGAACTGCGGAGAGGTTCTGGAGTCTTATCAGGAACGGTTCCGTTACATTATGGTGGATGAGTATCAGGATACCAATACGGCCCAGTTTAAATTTGTAAGTATTCTTGCATCCAGATATGAAAATCTCTGTGTGGTAGGTGACGACGATCAGTCTATTTACAAATTCCGCGGAGCAAATATCGGAAACATTCTTGGATTTGAACAGGTTTTTCCGGAGGCAAAAGTCATTCGCCTGGAACAAAATTACCGTTCAACCCAGAACATCCTGAATGCGGCAAATGAAGTGATTGCAAATAATACGGAGCGAAAGCCCAAAACTCTGTGGACAGAGAATCCCGAGGGAGAAAAAATCCATTTTCGCCAGTTTATGAACGGCTTTGAAGAAGCTGAGTATGTGGTGGGAGATATTGCCTCCAGGCGCAGGGAAGGCAGATGCAGCTACCGTGACTGTGCGATCCTTTACCGGACAAACGCTCAGTCCAGACTTTTTGAGGAAAAGTGTCTTCTTGCAAACATTCCGTATAAGATCGTAGGCGGGGTGAACTTTTATGCCCGAAAGGAGATTAAAGATCTTCTTTCTTACATGAAAACAATTGACAATGCTTCCGATGATCTGGCTGTGCGAAGGATTCTTAACGTGCCGAAACGGGGAATCGGAGCAACCACTGTGGGACGGGTTCAGGAGTATGCAGACCATATGCAGATCAGCTTTTATGATGCCCTGCGGGTATCTGAGGAAATTCCGTCTCTTGGAAGAGCCCAGTCAAAAATTGACGGTTTTGTGACTTTTATTCAGTCATTGAAAAGCAAGGCGGCTGCATATACAGTGGAAGAACTTCTGGAGGAGATTATTGATCTTACCGGATATGTGGATGAGTTAAAGGAAGAGGATACAGAAGAGTCCAGAGCAAGGATTGAAAATATTGACGAACTGATCTCAAAAACAGTCTCCTATCAGGAAGCCATGGCGGCAGAAGGACGAGAGGCAACCCTTTCCGGTTTTCTGGAGGAAATTGCCCTGGTCGCTGACATTGACTCTGTGGATCCTGATCAGGATTATGTTCTTCTTATGACTCTGCACAGCGCCAAGGGCCTTGAATTTCCTTACGTATATCTGGCAGGGATGGAAGACGGAATGTTCCCAAGCAGTATGTGTATTTTTTCTGCAGATCTGTCGGATATGGAGGAGGAAAGAAGGCTTTGCTATGTGGGGATCACAAGAGCAATGAAGGAGCTGACCCTTACAAGCGCCCAGCAGCGAATGGTACGCGGTGAAACCCAGTACAATCGTGTTTCCAGATTTGTAAGAGAGATTCCCCGGGAGCTGGTGGAACTGGGACATACCATTCAGGAGCACAAGCCAAAGATGCCGGAAACTACTTCTGCAAAAAGCAGCTATATGCAGATGAAAATGGCTTTTCAGGCAAAGGCCTTCCAGCCCAAAAGCTTTCAGGTAAAAAAAGCAGAGAGTCTTGACTACGGAGTGGGCGATACGGTTCGCCATGTAAAATTCGGTGTGGGAATCGTAAAGGACATCGTAGAGGGTGGAAGAGATTACGAGGTTACAGTAGACTTTGACAGAGCAGGAACAAAAAAGATGTTTGCAGGTTTTGCCAAGCTGAAAAAAATCTGAGACAGGGAAAATACATTGCTTTTTATAAGCGGCAGGTATATAATAGGATTCGTTACAGAAGCCTGACCGGATGTTAAAGGACAATGGCGGTTTCTGAAATTATTACATATGGATTGTCGACAGGGGAGCTTGTGTCACAGGCTGAGAGGAAGTTGTAAACTTCGACCCGTAACCTGATTTGGGTAATGCCAACGTAGGTATGCGCTGAATGCGAGATGTAAATCTCCTTTGTCTTCAATCGAAGATGAAGGAGGTTTTTTTATGTTTCAATTTATGGTAAATGCAGACGGCGGGCTTACAACAGCCGGGTATGCTGTGTGCATTGCAGTGGGAGTGGCGCTGTTCGGTCTTGCGATCTTTTTTGCAGGAAAAAGCTCTGAAAAGAAGAAAATGTCTGCTAAACAGCTTGTATTCTGCGCCATGGCGGTGGCGCTTGCCTTTATTACGTCTTACCTGAAAATTTTTCACCTGCCTTGGGGAGGAAGTGTCACACTGTGTAGTATGCTCTTTATTGTGCTTACTGCCAACTGGTACGGCCCCAAAACCGGTGTAATGGTAGGTCTGGCTTACGGAATCCTGCAGTTTATCCAGGAACCCTATGTGCTGTCCTTTTTCCAGGTGTGCTGCGACTATGTTCTTGCTTTTGCGGCGCTGGGAGTGGCAGGCTTTTTTGCAAAAAGCAGCCATGGACTTGTGAAAGGCTATATTGCAGCAGTGATAGCGCGAGGAGCCTTTCACGCACTGGGCGGATATCTTTACTGGATGAGCTATATGCCGGAAAATTTCCCCCAGTCTCTGAAAGCAGTGTATCCGATTGTTTATAACTACAGCTTTCTGCTGGCAGAGGGAGTGATCACGGTGATCATTATTTCCATTCCTGCAGTTGCCAGAGCGCTTGCACAGGTGAAAAAAGCAGCAGTGGAGTAAAAGTATATACTTTTAAGGATGACAGACAGGTTTTTTCTCAGTGTACATTAA
>NZ_JAYAZJ010000130.1:0-4307 GCF_037273965.1 Claveliimonas sp.
ATACAAAGAGCGGAAGTTATCCGGTATAATCGGAATAATGTTGAAAAAATCCGGTGAAGGCATGCCTCTTGGAGGCTGCTTTCGCCGGATTTTTTTGGTTGGTGAAATAAGTCATTACGCCATACCCTTGCAAATCCGGGGGCGAATATAGTAGAATGTCTTTGGATCTGTATAAGCGGACCTGCTGTTTGATAATATACAGGATGAAATACAGGAAAAGGATCGATAAAATGGGAATTAATAATGAATTACTGCGAAAGATAGACCAGGGGTATCTTAAATTCAGTAAGGGACAGAAAAAGCTTGCCGATTATATTCGCAAAAATTACGATAAAGCTGCTTTTTTAACAGCGGCGAAAATGGGAGAAGTCGTAGGCGTCAGTGAATCGACAGTGGTGCGTTTTGCCACAGCCCTGGGATATAAGGGATATCCGGAATTTCAAAAAGCGCTGGAAGAACTTGTCCGTACAAGACTGAATTCTATTCAGCGGATGGAAGTAACATACGGAAGGATCAGCCAGGGAGAGATACTGGCATCCGTTCTTCAGTCAGATATTGAAAAGATCAAAATGACAATGGAAAGTATTGATCAGGAAGCGTTCGAGCTTGCCGTAGAAACCATTCTTTCTGCAAGAAAGGTATATGTAGTGGGAATACGAAGCTGTGCTCCGCTTGCCAGCTTTTTAAGTTTTTATCTGAATCTTCTGCGGGGGGATGTAACTGCAGTTCATACAAACAGTGCCAGTGAGATATTCGAACAGTTGATCCGCATCGGAGAAAAGGATGTGATCATAGGAATCAGCTTTCCAAGATATTCCATGCGTACATTGAAGGCGCTGGAATTTGCAAGCAACCGGAAGGCTAAAGTCATCACTTTGACAGACAGCGTCCATTCCCCGATGAATCTCTATTCTTCCTGCAACCTGATCGCAAGAAGTGATATGGCATCTATTGTAGATTCCCTTGTGGCGCCCTTGAGTGTGGTAAATGCCCTTGTAGTTGCCCTTTGTATGAAAAAGCAGAAAGAAGTAGTGTCTACGCTGGAAATGTTGGAGCAGATCTGGGACGAGTACCAGGTGTACAGCGGCGATGAGCTGAATATGGTAAGAGACAGTGTAGAGATTACGGGAGATATAAGCGGCGGGGAGGAAAAAAGATGAGCAGAGTTCTGATCGTCGGCGCCGGAGCAGCCGGAATGTATGCTGCTGTATGGGCGGCACGGAATGGACAGGAAGTGTGCGTGTTTGAAAAAAATGAAAAGGCCGGAAAAAAACTGTTTATTACCGGAAAGGGACGCTGCAATCTTACCAATGCCTGCGATGTAGAGGATTTGTTTGAGGCGGCAAGAAGCAACCCTAAATTTCTGTACAGCAGCTTTTACACCCATACAAATCAGGATGTGATCGATTTTTTTGAAGAACTCGGTATGAAGACAAAAACGGAGCGGGGAGGCAGAGTGTTTCCGGCTTCCGACCACTCGTCAGATGTGATCCGGACACTGGAGCAGGAAATGAAACGTCTGAAGGTAGAACTTAGGCTGAACTGCCGGGTGGAAAAAATTTGCCAGGAAAATGGAAAGTTTACGGGAGTTTTACTTGCAGACGGTACGATGGAAACGGGAGATGCATGTATTGTGGCGACCGGAGGAATGTCCTACCCTTCTACAGGTGCTTCCGGAGACGGCTACCGTTTCGCAGGAGAAATGGGCCATGCCATTACAGAACTTAAGCCTTCTCTTGTTCCGATACAGACAGAAGAAGAATGGGTTCCCCAGCTTATGGGTCTTTCCCTTCGCAATGTGGAACTTAAGGTCTTAGATGGAAAAAGACAGCTTTTTTGCGAAATGGGAGAGATGCTCTTTACCCATTATGGAGTCAGCGGGCCCCTTGTTATCAGTGCAAGCGCGGATGTAGGTGCCAGATTGGAGCAGAGGAAGTTGAAACTTTCAGTGGACTTAAAGCCGGCTCTTTCGGAAGAACGCCTGGACCAGCGGATCTTAAGAGATTTTCAGGAGCAGAAAAACAAGCAGTTCAAAAATTCCCTTGGAAAGCTGCTCCCTTCAAAGTTGATCCCTGTTATCGTAAAGTTATCTGAAATACCTCCGGAAAAGAAAATTAACGAGATTTCCAGAGAAGAAAGAGGAAGGCTGGTTTATCTCATTAAACATCTGGAAATGACAGCAGTAAATCTTAGAGGATGGAACGAGGCCATTATTACAAAAGGTGGTGTATCCGTGAAGGAAATTGATCCCGGAACTATGGAATCGAGAAAAATAAAAAATCTTTATTTTGTCGGAGAAGTGCTGGATCTGGATGCGGTGACAGGAGGGTTTAATCTTCAGATTGCCTGGTCTACTGCATATGCGGCAGCGTCAAATTTAGAAAATAAGTACACAGACAGGAGAGAGTAGTTATGGAACCTCTATTTTATATGGAATATAAAGAATCCAGAAAAATAGTGCTGGAAATGTTTATTGCTTATTATAAGTATCAGAATCTGAAAGCGTGGGGACCTTTTAAGATCAGTGATATAAAGGCAAAAGCGGAAGAGAAAACCCAGAAGCGCTGGAAAGAGATTAAAATGATCAGCCGAAAAGAAAGAACAGTGCAAGTGGAATTTTATGAAGATTCTTTTTCCTGTGTCACTGGTGAAGTGAAGCAGGAATACAGATATGATGAACTGGAGGCAATCTGCGAGACGGATACCACCTTTGTTCTGGTAGCAGGTAAAAAACGTAAGAAAGATGCTTTTCTCGGACTGAAGAAGGGAAGTGTAAAAGGCAGGAGCCTTGCAGATCTCAAAGCATTCCTTTTGGAAAAATGTCCGAAGATAACGAAGATTACATATCTGGAATAAAAATACAGTGAGTGAGGAGAAAAAATGGGATATAATATAGCGATCGATGGACCGGCCGGAGCCGGAAAGAGTACGATTGCCAAACAGGTGGCAAAAGAAAAAGGATTTATTTACGTAGATACAGGGGCAATGTACCGCGGGCTTGCCGTACATTTTCTTCAGAATGGGATTGATCCTCAGGATACAAAAGAAATCGAAGAAGCATGCCGGAATGCGGAAGTGACAATCGGGTATGAAGACGGAAACCAGCAGATCTATCTGAATGGAGAAAATATTACCTCCAGGCTTCGGCAGGAAGAGGTTGGGAATATGGCCTCTAAAAGCTCGGCAGTTCCCAAAGTAAGAGAGAAACTCCTGGATCTGCAAAGAACCCTTGCAGCAGAAAAAGATGTAGTGATGGATGGAAGGGATATTGGCACTAACGTGTTGCCCCGGGCAGATGTGAAAGTCTTTTTGACAGCTGACGCAAGAACAAGGGCAAAAAGACGGTATGATGAACTTACTGCCAAAGGAATTTCCTGTAATCTGGATGAAATCGAGTCGGATATCAGGGAGAGGGATGAAAGGGATATGAATCGGGAGACTGCTCCTCTTAAGCAGGCAGAAGATGCTGTGCTGATCGACAGTTCTCATATGAGCATACCGGAAGTGGTTTCAAAAATACTCTCTCTTTGCAAATAGAAAGGAAAGAACAAGATGGAAATAAAACTGGCAAAATCAGCAGGATTTTGTTTTGGTGTAAAGCGGGCGGTAGAGACTGTCTATGAACAGATCCGGGAACAAAAGGAACAAAAAATCTACACTTACGGACCTATTATCCATAATGATGAGGTGATCCGAGATCTGAAAGAAAAAGGAGTCTGTGTCCTGGAAACAGAAGAAGAACTGGGGAAAGTGAAAGATGGTGTTGTTATCATACGTTCCCATGGCGTTCCGAAAAGAGTCTGCAGTATGCTTGAAAAAAAAGGGATTCCTTATGTAGATGCTACTTGTCCGTTTGTAAAAAAAATACATCGGATTGTTTCAGAACAAAGTGCAAGAGGCGCGTATATCATTATCATCGGAAATCCCGACCACCCGGAGGTGAAAGGGATACAGGGATGGGCAAAAGAAGATGTAAAGGTTGTTTTTACAGCAGAAGATGCACAGGCTGTTACGGTAGAAGAGGGAAAACCCGTGTGCGTCGTGGCCCAAACGACATATAATTACAATAAATTCAAAGATTTAGTTGAAATTATCTCGAAAAAGGGGTATGATATAACTGTTTTAAATACGATTTGCAGTGCGACAAAAGAGCGTCAGGAGGAGGCGGAACGTATTGCAAAAGAGGTGGATGCAATGATCGTGATTGGCGATAAAAAGAGTTCAAACACCCAGAAGTTATTTGAAATATGTAATCATGCATGTAACAATACGTACTACATACAGACACTTGACGATTTGGATATGAA
>NZ_JAYAZJ010000131.1:0-4267 GCF_037273965.1 Claveliimonas sp.
GAACCCGGGTTACCGCCGTGAAAGGGCGATGTCTTAACCGCTTGACCATGGAGCCATATCCAGTCTCTTCTGTTCTTTAAATGCGGAACATCAGTTGACCGAGTAATATAATATCATATACGAACCTGTTTGGCAAGCTTTTTTTCGAAAACTTTGAATGAAAATTTAAATTCCATTTTTTAGTCGGAGACCTTTCTTTTTCCTCTACTATATGAATACTTGCTTTTCGTTCTTTCACACCTTAATAACATTGACATTCCCCCATAATCATGTTACATATAACATAATTCTATATAGCAGGAGTATATTTAATATGATCAATAAAACAACCGCACAGCAGATTGTAGACACTGTCAAAGATGTCTGCGGACATGATATTAACTTTATTAATGAAAAGGGGCTTATTCTTGCCAGCACAAATCCCTCCCGGATCGGAACTTTCCATGAAGGAGGACAAAAAGTAATCTCCGCTGGCACTACTCTGGAAGTTTTTGAATCCGATACCCTTCTTGGAACTCAAAAAGGAGTAAATATCCCTGTATATCACAAAGGTTCTTTAGCTGCTGTAATCGGAATCAGCGGAGATCCACATGAGGTAAGGATTTATGCTCACTTAGCGGAGCGTATTACTCTGCTGCTCATCCGTGAGCAGGAACTAAACGCCGCTTCACGGACACTTGCCGAGAAGAAAAATCATCTTCTTCAGTTTCTGCTCTCCAATGACCGGGAACTGACAGCCCGCCTGTCAGAAGAGCTCAAAGCTTTCCATATTAATCCCAGGACGCCAAAGCGGATTTTTCTTATGGAGTTCAAAGCTTCTTCAGCTCCGGAAAGTATTTCTTCTTTGGAGACTGATATTTATCATTTTCTGGAAACACTCCCACAGTGTCTGTACAGCTACCAATATCCCCATACTTTCACAGTTCTGTTTGACTCCCCGGACTTAAAAGAGATAAAAGGCAGACTTTCTTCCTTTGTGTCTTCCAGAAAAGAAAATCTTAAAGTCGGCATCGGAAGCGCCGAAGAGCTCCCGAAACTAGGCTCTTCTCTCTACACTGCAAAAACGGCTTTAAACACCCTTCGCTTCTCCGATCATCAGATTGCTTTATTTGATGAATTAAATTTGGAGATCCTTCTGACAGATATTGATGAAATACATAGAAAAAGTTTTCTTAAAAAATCTCTTCAGAAACTTTCCCCTGAAGATATTCAGCTTCTCCGGACATACTTTCAGGAAAACTGTTCTCTGCTTCACACATGCCAAAAGCTCTTTCTCCACAAAAATACGCTGCAGTATAAGCTGAACCGGATCCATCGCTTATGCGGCCTGAATCCCCGGAATTTTCATGATTCCGTGATTCTCTATCTCGCGGTAAAGCTTCTTGACATTCCCGGGGAAGAACCCTTTGATGATACAACCCTGCATAACGATACTATTCTTCTATGACATACATCTTATATTTCATTTTTTGTTACTTATAACATATTTTTTTCTTTTTTTGTTATAAAATATATTTTTTTGCCCGTTCCTTCATGCTAAACTTGTATAAAAGAATATGAAAAACGGAGGAGACTTTATGAAAATTGTAACTGCCATTGATTCATTTAAAGGAAGTTTGTCTTCCATGGAAGCCGGAACTGCCGCAAAAGAGGGAATCCTTCTTGCTGATCCGGAAGCTGAAGTCGTTGTAAAGCCGCTTGCCGACGGGGGCGAAGGAACTACCGATGCACTGATCGAAGGTATGAATGGACAGAGAATTGACCTCACCGTTACCGGACCTATGAGAAAGCCTCAATCCTGTTATTACGGCTATCTGGCAGATTCCAATACTGCAATTATTGAAATGGCCTCTGCAGCCGGAATCACTCTTGTAAGCAGAGAAGAACGCAATCCTATGCTGGCGACAACCTACGGCGTCGGGGAAATGATCTTGCATGCAATAGGAAAAGGATGCCGCAATTTTATTATCGGTATCGGAGGAAGTCTCACAAATGATTGCGGAATCGGTATGCTGAAAGCTCTTGGATTTGAGTTTTGGGATGAAAACGGTATGGATGCCGGTGAAGGCGGACAGGCTCTTGCCAAGGTTGCTTCTATCCGCACTGAAAACAAGAACCCTCTTTTAGAGGGATGTCATTTTCAGATCGCATGTGACGTCACAAATCCTTTATGCGGAGAAAACGGGGCTACCTATATTTACGGACCGCAAAAAGGTGTGACCGATGAGATGAAAGAAGGACTGGATAAAGACATGGCTCATTTTGCCGCTGTCGTTTCTTCTTCTCTGAAATGCGATTATATAAACTATCCCGGAGCCGGAGCTGCCGGAGGCCTTGGTTTTGCATTCCTTTCATTCCTGAATGCACAGCTTTCTCCCGGAATTGACCTCATTCTTGATGCAGTAGGGCTTGAAGAGGAATTAAAAGACGCTGATATCGTCATTACCGGAGAAGGCAGACTGGATCATCAGACTGCCATGGGAAAAGCACCTGTAGGAGTTGCCAAACTTGCTCACAAATATCATGCAAAGGTGATCGCAATTGCCGGAAGTGTTACCAAGGAGGCACGCGCCTGCAACGCTGCCGGAATCGATGCTTTTTTCCCTGTTGTCCGCGGAATCACAACACTGGAAGAAGCGATGGATCCGGACAAAGCAAAAGAAAATATTCGTCAGACAATAGAACAGGTTATCCGGCTGATTTAGCCGGATAACCTGTTTTTTCATTTCACTTATTTTCTTACACTATGCTCTGGATTTTTTTCTGGCAATTAACGCAGTTGCTCCTGCCGCTGCCATTATCATGATCATTGCCATTGCCGAGCTTTCGTCTCCTGTCTTAGGCGCTGCTTTTTTATTCACAGTCTTTTGTACTGTTGCCTGCGGCTTTGTCTGATCTGCTGTCCCTTTATTAGTATCTGTGCCGGCCGGCTTTTGTGTATCCGGATCTGTCTGAGAAGGGTCATCCTTTCCAGGAGTACCCGGTTCCGGATTCTCAGTTACCTTATCCGCCACCTTACCGCTTATGCTGGTTGTTGCAGCCATGATCGGCGTATCAGTTTCCGGATCGAAATCCGCTTTGCCATAAGACACTGCAGCAAAACAAAATGCAATGTCTTTCTTAGCATAATTTTCCGGAATTGTTCCCTGAAGTGTTATCGTAAATGTACTTCCCGGTACAAATTCCTCTATATACAGTGTTCCATTCTCCGGCTGCGTCACGCCATCCGGCAAATTGACAAAACTTCCAAATGGCTGAACCTGATCCGGATCATTCCATCCGGTCCCATTATATCCGCCCATCACATACATATGCGATACATTTGAAGTTCCTATGTTGGTAATCGTAAGTTTTACAGAAGTCGCCTCATTCCGCGGAAGATTATCCATATCCTCTGCTTCTATATCTGCAGCGAGTGCCACATTAGCAATGGTCTCCTGAGACTCATTTTCCGCAACTATAAACTGCTGTACTGCAGTCTTTGCCAAAGTTTCCGCTTCCGTGCCTCCGTCTGTCCGGATATCTGTCTGGTAAAACAAGGCTTTCCCTTTCATATCTTCCGTAACGGTAAGGCTCACTGTCGCTTCTACTGTACCAACAGATCCAGCTGAAATCCTGGCTGTTGCCATTCCGTTTACTTTACCTATGTCTGACAAAATCTTCTGGTCTTCATTGACCTTCATCTCCGGCATCCCCGTTCTGCTGTTCATATCTTCTGTGTCGCTTACAATGAAACGAAGAAATGCCCCACCCAGATTTGCATTGGCTTCAGGTATATTCAGCTTGATCGTAAACTGTAGAACATCTCCCACTTCAGCCTTCCCACCTTTCAACTCACTGATCAAGGATGCAGACAGTTCCGGTGCTTTTGTCCCTTCCTGTGCACTCACCTGCATTCCCATAAAAAGACTTAATACCAAAAGACATGCTAACATGGTCTTTATTTTCTTCATGTTTCCCCTCCTTTTTCATAAAGTATCAAAACGATTTACAGTTATGTATAATATTACTATATTTTCATAGGAAGCACAAGTTTTTATGTGAGATATGCCTTTAATCTTTTCTTTGAGTACTAATCGTATATACAATAAAAAACTCACAAACTGATGTTTGTGAGTTTTCAGCTCCCCCTGTTGGACTCGAACCAACGACAACTCGGTTAACAGCCGAGTGCTCTACCGACTGAGCTAAGGAGGAATATTTAATTAATCAATTATTATGTACCTTCAAAACCACATACAAGAAATCTATCCATCTTCCAGCCTTT
>NZ_JAYAZJ010000132.1:0-4201 GCF_037273965.1 Claveliimonas sp.
GCAATATAAAAAAGGCAATATAAAAAGGTCTTAACCCCTTTTTTGACTTCCCGGTGTGGCACAACACCAAACAGTATGCTATAATGGGGGAAACGTGCAAAAAGCAAAGGGAAATTTAAAGGAGTAAATGGATATGAAACTGACAACGATCAAAGAGCTGTATAAAAACAGAGAAGATTATTTGGATAAAGAAGTCACCATAGGCGGATGGGTACGGAGCATCCGGGATTCCAAGACGTTTGGGTTTATTGTTGTAAACGACGGTTCTTTTTTTGAACCGCTGCAGGTTGTGTACCACGATAAAATGGAAAATTTTGCAGAGATTTCCAAACTTAATGTAGGGGCGGCGATCATTGTAAAAGGAACGCTTGTGGCAACGCCGCAGGCAAAGCAGCCTTTTGAGATCCAGGCAGAGGAAGTGACAGTGGAAGGAGCTTCCGCGCCGGATTATCCGCTGCAGAAGAAACGCCACAGTTTTGAGTTCTTAAGGACGATTGCCCATCTCCGGCCGAGAACGAATACATTCCAGGCTGTATTCCGGGTAAGATCCCTGACCGCCTATGCGATCCATAAATTTTTCCAGGAGAGAGGATTTGTCTATGTGCACACTCCTCTGATCACAGGAAGCGATTGCGAAGGAGCAGGGGAAATGTTCCGTGTAACCACATTGGATATGGAAAACGTTCCAAAGAATCCGGACGGTACGGTGGACTATTCCCAGGATTTCTTTAACAAAGAGACAAACCTTACAGTCAGCGGTCAGTTAAACGGAGAGACTTACGCCCAGGCTTTCCGGAATATTTATACGTTCGGACCCACGTTCCGTGCGGAAAATTCCAATACGACAAGACATGCGGCAGAGTTCTGGATGATCGAGCCTGAGATGGCCTTTGCAGATCTTGATGATAATATGGCTCTTGCAGAATCCATGCTGAAATACGTGATCAGCTATGTGTTGGAAAATGCGCCGGAAGAGATGAATTTCTTCAATTCTTTTGTAGATAAAGGACTTCTTGACCGTCTGAATAATGTCGTTTCTTCTGACTTCGCGAGAGTGACTTATACAGAAGCGATTGAAATACTGGAAAAGAACAATGATAAATTTGAATATAAAGTATCCTGGGGAGCAGACCTTCAGACAGAACATGAACGTTATCTGACAGAGGAAGTTTACAAGCGTCCGGTATTTGTAACGGACTATCCGAAGGATATCAAAGCTTTCTATATGAAGATGAATGATGACAATAAAACGGTTGCAGCAGTAGACTGTCTTGTTCCGGGAATCGGGGAGATCATCGGAGGAAGCCAGAGGGAAGATGATTATGATAAGCTGGCTGCCCGCATGAAGGAGCTGGGACTGAAGGAAGAAGATTACGGATTTTATATGGATCTTCGGAAATATGGTTCTACAAGGCACTCCGGATTTGGACTTGGCTTTGAAAGATGTATTATGTATTTGACGGGAATGAGCAATATCAGAGATGTGATCCCATTCCCAAGAACAGTAAACAACTGTGAACTGTAAAGAGGGACAGAGCCGAAGGAGGTTCGTATGAGTATGAATATATTAGTAGTGGATGATGAGCGGGAAATTGCGGATGTAATTGAATTATATCTGCAAAATGACCAGTATACGGTGTACAAGTTTTACACCGGGCAGGATGCGCTGGACTGCATTTTTGAAAAGAAGATCGATCTGGCTATTCTGGATGTCATGCTTCCGGATATCGACGGTTTTGAGATCCTGAAAAGGATTCGGGAGAAATATACATTTCCGGTGATCATGTTGACGGCGAAAACAGAGTATATGGACAAGATCACCGGACTGACTATGGGAGCGGATGACTATATCCCCAAGCCTTTTAACCCGCTGGAGCTGATCGCCCGCGTGAAAGCACAGCTTAGGCGTTATACACAGTATAACGACGGAGGCAAGGAACAGGGAGACATTATAGATTTCGGCGGACTTGTGCTGAACCGGACTTCCCATGAATGTGTTTATAATGAAGTGCCGCTTACTCTGACTCCCATTGAGTTTGATATTTTGTGGCTTCTGTGTGAGAACAGGGGAAAGGTGATCAGCTCAGAAGAACTTTTTGAGAAAGTATGGCATGAGCAGTATTATAAAAACAGCAACAATACGGTTATGGTACATATCCGTCACCTGCGGGAGAAAATGAGTGTACCGACCGGAACTTCAGACTTTATCAAGACAGTATGGGGAGTAGGTTATAAAGTTGAAGAATAATTATCGTAAATTAAAATTCAGTATTCTGCTTCAGACAGTGCTTGTAACGGCGCTGACTGTATTAGTTGGCGGCTTTCTTCTGAATTATGTGATCGACGGCGTGTACAATGACAGCTTTGCAACGACGTTTGTAAAGGTGCTGGTCGCATTTGATGTGGAAGAACAGACCGCCATTGATTTATATTGGCGTCTGTTGGGAGATAATAAGGTGTTTTTTATGATCCTGGGCTTCCTTCTTCTTTTTGCGCTTTTCTTTTATGTGGCGTTGTCAAAGATGACGAAATACCTGGATCAGGTAGGGGATGGAATTGAAAACATTATTTCAGAATCTACAGAGCCGATCCATCTGATCACGGAGCTTAAACCTATTGAGATCCGTCTCAATGAAATCAAGGCGACGCTGAAGCGTCAGGAATTGGAAGCAATTGAAGGAGAAAAGAAGAAGAATGACCTGGTTTTGTTTCTTGCCCACGATCTGAAAACACCCCTTACATCCATTGTGGCTTATCTTGCTATGCTGGAGGCGCATCCTGATATGCCCCGGGAGGAAAGAGAAAAATATACCCATATTTCTCTGGAAAAGGCGATTCGTCTGGGAGAACTGATCAACGAATTTTTTGATATTACAAAATTTAATCTCCAGGATATTGAGCTGGAGCCGGTAGAAGTAAATCTATCCATGATGCTGGAACAGATTGCGGATGAACTCTATGCGGTCCTGCAGGAAAAAGATCTGACCTGCGAAGTAGAGGCAGAGGACAATCTGAATATATATGGAGATCCGGACAAGCTTGCCCGGGTATTTGATAATATTTTAAGAAATGCAATTGCCTATTGCTATGCAGGAACAAAAATCCGTATAGAGGCGCATAAGAAGAAAAATGATATTGAGATCATTTTTTCCAATCAGGGGGAACGGATTCCAGGCACAAAGCTGCAGACAATATTTGAAAAATTCTACCGGCTGGATGATTCCAGATCCAGTGAAACAGGAGGGGCAGGCTTGGGGCTTGCCATTGCCAAAGAAATCGTAGAACTCCATGGAGGCAGGATCATGGCAAAGAGTGACGATGAACAAACACAATTTATTGTGCTGCTTCCATCCAGAAACAAGCAGGAGGAGAAAGAAGAAATTGAAATTCATTCACATCGCAGACGTACATTTAGGAGTTCGTCCAGAGGCAGGAAAGGCTTACAGCGAAAAGCGGGACACCGAAATCTGGGAGACATTTCGAAAGATAATCATGATATGTGAGGAGGAGAAAACAGATCTTCTCCTGATTGCCGGCGACCTCTTTCACCGGCAGCCGCTTTTAAGGGAACTGAAAGAGGTGAACGACATGTTTGGCTCCCTCTCCCATACAGAAGTGGTAATGATCGCCGGCAACCATGATTATATCAAGCCGGGAGCTTACTACGGACGTTTTGACTGGGAACCGAATGTTCATATGCTGGCAGGAAAGGAGCCATCTGAAGTTCAGATTCCCAAGCTGAAAACATCTGTCTGCGGATGCAGTTATCATGAGCGCAAGATTACGGAAACATTGTATGACAAAGCTTTGCCTTCGGGAGAAATGGATTATGAGATCCTTTTGCTCCATGGAGGGGATAAAGAGCATCTTCCCATTGACAAGGCTAAGATAGAAAAATTAGGCTATGACTACACGGCGCTTGGCCATATTCACAAGCCAACGTGTCTGATTCCGGGAAAAGCGGCTTATGCAGGAGCGCTGGAACCTACGGATATCAATGATACGGGAAAGCATGGATATATCAGAGGGGAGATAACAAAAGAGGGGTGCCGCTTTACATTTGTCCCGTTTGCAACGAGGGAATATGTTCATCTTGCTTTGAATGTGAAGGTGGAAATGAGTGGATTTTCTTTAAGAAACGTGATTCAGAAAACCATAGAAGAAAACGGGAAAGAGAACATTTATAAGTTTCTTTTAAAAG
>NZ_JAYAZJ010000133.1:0-4146 GCF_037273965.1 Claveliimonas sp.
ACCTCAGCAGGAGCGTAAAACCGGAATTATTGTAGTAACCGGAGATAAAGGAATGGCAGGAGCCTATAACCACAATATCACAAAGCTGACAGATGAGTTTATGGAAAAAACTCCGGGTTATCACAAGCTGTATGTACTTGGAATGGTAGGCCGTCAGTATTATGAAAAGAAAAGTGCAGATGTAGACGGAAGCTTTCGTTATACTGTGCAGAAGCCAACTATGCATCGCGCAAGACTGATCAGTGAGGAAATTGTAAGAGCTTTTCTTGACCGTGAGCTGGATGAGGTACATATTATTTATACTCAGATGCAAAATGCGGCAGTGATGGAACCTGTGGATATGCAGCTTCTTCCGCTGAAAAAAGCAAGTTTTTCACCGGCTCAGATCCCGGTGGAAGCTCCACAGGAGGAGATTGAAATGTTTCCTTCTGCAGATGTGGTTCTGGATACAATGATTCCCAATTATCTGACAGGTGTTATTTACGGATGTCTGGTAGAAGCCTATGCCAGTGAAAATAATGCGCGAATGACTGCAATGCAGTCTTCCACAGACAGCGCAAAAAAGATGCTGCAGGATCTTTCCATTCAGTTTAATCGTGCACGGCAGGCGGCCATCACACAGGAAATCACAGAGGTTATCAGCGGCGCAAAAGCCCAGAGAAGGAAGTGACAAGGATGAATAAAGGTAAAATTGTACAGGTTATGGGACCTGTTGTGGATGTTGTTTTTGAGCAGGGGGAGCTTCCGGATATCCGGGAGGCCCTGGAAGTGGAAAACAACGGAAAAAAATGTATTATGGAAGTCTCACAGCATCTGGGAAACCGCGTAGTGCGCTGCATTATGTTAAGTGCCAGTGAGGGACTTCAGAGAGACAGAGAAGTAATTGCCACAGGAAGCGGAATCAAGGTTCCGGTAGGAGACTGCACTCTGGGAAGACTTTTTAATGTTCTTGGAGAAACTGTGGATGGCGGTGAATCTCTGGAGGATGAGGAACATTGGGTCATCCACAGAGATCCGCCAAGTTTTGAGGATCAGAGCCCGGCAGTTGAGATCCTGGAAACAGGAATTAAGGTAATTGACCTTCTTGCACCTTATGCAAAAGGTGGAAAGATTGGTCTGTTCGGAGGCGCCGGAGTAGGTAAAACCGTGCTGATCCAGGAGCTGATCCAGAATATTGCAACAGAGCATGGCGGTTATTCTATTTTTACCGGTGTAGGCGAGCGTTCCCGTGAAGGAAATGATTTGTGGAGCGAAATGAAAGAATCAGGGGTTCTTGAAAAAACTGCCCTGGTGTTCGGACAGATGAATGAGCCGCCGGGATCCCGTATGCGTGTTGCGGAAACAGGCCTTACTATGGCAGAGTATTTCCGTGATACAGAACACAGAGACGTACTTTTGTTTATTGATAATATTTTCCGTTTTGTACAGGCTGGTTCTGAGGTGTCTGCGCTTCTGGGACGTATGCCGTCCGCAGTTGGATATCAGCCTACACTGTCTACAGAAATGGGAGAGCTTCAGGAGCGCATTGCTTCTACAAAAGCAGGTTCTGTTACATCTGTTCAGGCTGTATATGTCCCGGCGGATGACCTGACAGACCCGGCTCCGGCAACAACCTTTGCCCATCTGGATGCAACAACCGTATTATCCAGAAAAATTGTTGAGCAGGGTATTTATCCGGCAGTGGATCCTCTGGAATCCTCTTCCCGTATTCTGGAAGCAGACGTGGTAGGAGAGGAACATTATGAGGTTGCCCGCCGTGTTCAGGAAATTCTTCAGAAATATAAGGAACTGCAGGATATTATTGCAATTCTTGGTATGGAAGAGCTGTCTGATGAAGACAAAAATACAGTACATCGTGCAAGAAAGATACAGAGATTTTTATCCCAGCCCTTCCATGTAGCGGAAAACTTTACCGGAATCCCCGGAAGATACGTTCCGCTGAAAGAAACCATCCGTGGATTTAAGGCCATTGTAAACGGAGAGATGGATGAATATCCTGAAAATGCATTCTTTAATGTGGGAACTATTGACGAGGTTATTGAAAAAGCAAAAACCCTTGAACAGTAAGGAGTGAAGTTCATGGAAAGTACATTTGGACTGGAAATCTATGCCAGCAATAAGCTGGCTTATGCCGGACGCGCCAGATCTCTGGTTGTTCCTGTAGAGGATGGAGAAAAGTCTTTTCTGGCTCATCATGCAAATGTGATTGTAGCAATTGTTCCCGGTGAGCTTCGGTATGAAGATGCTGACGGAAACAAGGTGGTTGCAGCAGTCAGCAATGGTTTTGTGGAAATGATCAATAACCGTGCAAAGCTGTTTTGCCTTTCTGTGGAAAGACCGGAAGAAATTGATATTCGTAGAGCTCAGGAGGCAAAGGAGCGCGCAGAGGAACAGCTCCGCCAGAAGCAGAGCATTCAGGAATACCACATGAATCAGCTGGCTCTGGCAAGGGCAATGACAAGGCTTCGCGTAACGAAAAATCTGTAATGTATTTATATAGAAGAAATACCTGTAAACAGAAGAAATATTTATAATAAGAACGGAAGCTGTCCTGATGATTTATCAAAGGACGGCTTCCGTTTTTGGCAGGGTAAAATTTACTTTGCTTTTGATATTTTTTGAATTTGTTTTCAGCAGTTATAGCTGATCTGGACTGTGAAGACATTCAGGGGTCAGTTTGTCTTTTCCGTTCCGGCAGAAGCTTCCTCAGAAGCCGGAGCAGACTCTGTGGGCTCAGTAACTGTCTGAGCGCCGGTTTCATCAGTAGAAGATGTCTCAGAAACAACTGTCTGTTCGGAAGCTTCCGGCGTCAGTGCTTCTGCGGTTGGAGCTTCAGATGTTTCCTCCCGGGACTGCTGATAAGGACGATAAGGCTCCCAGTAGTGTTCTTCCTTCCGGGGTTTTTCTGAAGTCTCTGCGCTGTCAAGCTCCTGCTTCTTTGTATTAAGCATGTGGATGCCAACAGCAATAATAGCAATGGCAATGATAATTGACGGAACATTATAAAACAGATTGATCAGGACATTTGCCACAGTATCCGGAAGCAGCCACATGATCAGTCCTCTGAGATTATCCCATAAAATAGAAACACCGAAGATGATCAGGAAAACAGCAATCAGTTTGCGGTATTTTTTTACAAAATGGTCTGCATTTCCAATAAACTGGTCAAGATGGAGAAGATAGCTGTCTTCCACCGCATAAAAATCATCCTCAGACATGGATTTCAGGTTGTGTACATGGAAGAAACTGTAACACCACATAATGGGAAGAAACATGACGATAAAACTAAGTGAAGATAAGGTTGCCAGTCCGAAAGTTCCCCAGAATATAAGCATAATGCTGATCCCCTGTTTAAAAAAGCCCATGTACATTTCTCCGGCTCCCGGAACCAGTGAGCAGAGAAAAAGCAAAAGTCCTTTTTTTTGTTTTGTCATTTTAAATCGCCTCCATTTAAGATTTTATTTGAAAAATTTCGTATATAACCAGTCAGTTTATCAGAGCTGCGTGAAAGCTCTGCAGAAATATTCTGTGACAGCCGTGAAAGTGTTTCCGGGTGAGCGCTGACTTCTGTGCGGATGGCAGATTTGCTGGATTCCGGAATAGAAACTCCGGAAAAAGTGCTGAGATCCGCCTGCTGAATAACAAAAAGAAGAAAAAGAGCAGCGATCATGCCTGTTGCAGTGCGAAGTCCATAATAAAAAAGCTGCATTTTTCTGGATGTTGTGCGTACAGCCTTTGCCGCCTGAACATCCGGCGCGGCTGCACGGTTCAGAATCTGTTCTGCCAGATAGTCCGGAGCCGGCTGATCGGTATTTCGGATTTCTTCTTCAATCATCTGATCCAGACAGAAATCACACTGATCAAGATGCTCCAGAAACGCAATCATTTCTTCCGTGCTTACTGTATCGCTGTCTGTAATCTTATTCAGAGATTTTTCCCTAACATGCATATCAGACTCTCCTTTCGTTGACATTTCCCGGCGGAACCAGGAGCTTTTTCAGCATTGCCCTTGCCCGGTAAAGCTGTGTCTGGATGGTTTTTGGATTTTTCTGAGTCTGCCGGGCGATTTCTGTAACAGTAAGCTGTTTACAGAAATGCGAAACAGCAACTTCTTTATAGGGGCTTTTGAGCTGCTGGCACAGGGTA
>NZ_JAYAZJ010000134.1:0-12808 GCF_037273965.1 Claveliimonas sp.
GCCGAACGGCATGTACGGTGGTGTGAGAGGGGAGAGAAAATCTCCCCTACTCGATTAAGGCGAGAGATTATTTTGAGCAGGGAGATTTTTGGGAATAATGGTATTATATTGAAAAGAAAGGAGAATCGGAATGTTTGAAACGGGAGCCTACATTATATGTGGGCAGCATGGCGTATGCAGAGTGGAGAGCATAGGTCCCATCCGGCTTTCAGAGGCATCGGCAGGCAAGGATTACTATACACTTGCACCGCTGTACTCAAAAGGCGGTGTTATCTATGTCCCTGCTGACAGTGAAAAGATTATTATGCGGTATGTGCTCTCAAAAGAGGAAGCTAAGAAATTGATCGGTGAGATAAAAGATATAGACATGCTTGGCATCACCAATGAGCGTCAGCGAGAAGAGATCATGAAAAAGGCACTGCGTACCTGTGATGTAAGGCAGTGGGTCCGGGTAATCAAAACGGTTTATGAAAGGAAGCAGAAACGCCAGGCACAGGGAAAGAAAGTGACGGCAGGCGACGAGAGATGTCTCCATGCGGCGCGGGAAAATCTGTATGGAGAGCTGGCGGTATCTCTGGGAATTGAAAAAAATGATGTGGAGCGCTATATTATGGAAAAGATGGAAGACAAAATTACAGGATAAATATTGACAAGTTCTTCCGATTCGTGGATGATAGAAAATACGAGAATTTATGACATGCGAAAAGGAGGAAATGCAAAATGAGATTCGTGATACAGCGCGTTACAAATGCAGATGTCAAGGTGGACGGGCAGACGCTTGGAGAAATTGGGAAAGGATTTATGGTTCTGATCGGAGTTTCTGACACTGACACAAAAGAGATTGCAGATAAAATGATAAAGAAAATGATCGGCCTTCGCATCTTTGAAGATGAAAACGGAAAAACAAACCTGTCTCTGGAGACAGTAGGAGGAAGCCTGCTTTTGATCTCACAGTTTACTCTGTATGCAAACTGTAAAAAAGGAAACCGTCCAAGCTTTATTGAGGCAGGAGAGCCGAAGATGGCAGAAGAAATGTACGAATATATTATCGAAAAATGCAGGGAAAGTGTTCCGGTAGTGGAAAGAGGACAGTTTGGAGCAGATATGAAAGTCAGCCTCACAAACGATGGTCCGTTTACGATTATTTTGGATTCAGAGAAACTGTAGAGTTTTTTGTTGACAGAAAGAAAAAACCCGGAAGAAGAACAGCAAAGAAGTTCTTCTTCCGGTATTTTTTGAAGGAGTATCCTAAAGATTCAGGACATCTTTGATAGTATAAAATCCCGGCTGCTTACCTGCCAGGTAAGCAGCGCAGTCGCAGGCGCCCCTTGCAAAACATTCCCAGTTGTAGGAATGGTGGGTGATTTCCAGGCGCTCACCCATGAAGCCGAAATAGACGGTGTGGCTGCTGGGGATATTACCGGCCCGCAGCGAGTGATAGCCAATGGTGCCTTTTTCCCTTGGCGAAGAGCCGTGGCGTCCGTATACGGCAATGTCGTCCAGTTCTTTTCCCATAGCCTGCGCCATAATTTCCCCCATTTCTTTTGAAGTGCCGCTGGGAGCGTCTTTTTTCCATTGATCATGCATTTCCAGAATTTCAATATCTGCTTCATCCCCTACAGAAGAGGTGACGATTTCCAAAAGCTTATTCATGATGTTGACAAGTTTGGAAGTGTTGGCGGCATAGAGCATGGGAATATGGGCAGCAGCATCCTGGAATTTCTTCTTTTCTTCTTCCGAGAATCCGGTGGTACCGCATACCAGTGCTTTCTTATGCCGAACAGCGCAGTCTACCACTTCCATTGCCATTTCTTTTGTAGAAAAATCAATGATAACGTCACAGGAATCGATTACAGATTCCAGATCATCAACAACAGGGACATTTAAGTTTCGTCCTACCATAGCGACCTGTCCCAGGTCTGTTCCGATATAGTCCCTTCCCCTTGGGGCTACGCCGGCAACCAATTCCATATCCTCGCGCTCTGCAGCGACCTGCGTGATCAGCTTTCCCATTTTCCCGCGGGGACCTATTACGATAAGTTTCATATGAGCGACTCCTTTCGCATGTAATTTTATAATTATTTTAGCATATATTATAAAAAAGAGGCAAAAATCTATATGAAATCTAAAGTGCAGAAAAGAATACAGAAATTGTAAAAAAAGGCTTGCATTATCCGACATAATTCGAGTATAATAAGATTTGTTGACGGGGTATGGCTCAGTTTGGTTAGAGCGCGCGGCTGGGGGCCGCGAGGTCGCAGGTTCGAATCCTGTTACCCCGATTTTTGCATTATTATTTATAAGGAAAGTTTTGAATAAGACAGGCATCGCTGGAGAGCGATGGCTTTTTTTGTCTTACAGGAAACGTTGTGTGAAGTTTGTCAGACAAGCTTTTTGGATAAGTGCGCATTGGCGCGGATAGGGGGAATACAGTATGAAAGCAGTGGTCTATCAGGAAAATGGAAAAATCGGTATGGAGGAGCGTCCGATACCGAAGCTTCAGGAAGAAAGTGATGCACTTGTTAAAGTGACGCTGACAAGTATTTGCACCAGTGATCTTCACATTAGAAACGGAGCAGTCCCAAGAGCAGTGCCGGGAACCATACTGGGACATGAATTTATCGGGACTGTAGAAAAGACAGGCACAAAGGTAAAAAATGTCCGTGTGGGACAGAGAGTGGCTGTCAATGTGGAGACTTTCTGCGGAGAGTGTTTTTTCTGTAAAAGAGGTTCCGTGAACAACTGCCAGGATGAAAACGGAGGATGGGCTCTTGGCTGCAGGATCGACGGAGGACAGGCGGAATATGTGCGTATTCCTTTTGCCGATCAGGCGTTGACTCCTATCCCGGATGAAGTAACAGATGAGCAGGCTCTGTTTACAGGAGACCTTTTATCAACTGGTTATTGGGCAGCTAAGATCGGAGAAATTCAAAAGGGAGATACCGTGTTAGTGATCGGAGCCGGGCCGGCAGGGCTTTGTACCATGATGTGCGCAGCCCTCTATGAACCTGCAATCATCGCAGCGGCGGATATTGAAGGGGAAAGGCTGGATTTTGCTAAGAGGCGAAGGCTTGCCGGAAAATTTTATAATCCGAAAGAGGTATCGTTGGAAGAAGAGATGAAAAAGCTGACGGAAGGAAGAGGGGCGGATGTTGTCATTGAAGCAGCAGGAACCCCGGAAAGCTTCCAGGCGGCGTGGCAGGCGGCAAGGCCGGGAGGAATCGTAGTGATCGAAGCCATGTATGAGGAGGAGCAGATTCTTCCTCTTCCGGAAATGTATGGAAAAAATCTTACCTTTAAGACCGGAGGAGTGGATGCCTGCAATTGTGAAGAGATTTTGGAGCTGATAAGAAAAGGAAGATTAAAAGGAGAATGTCTGATTACTCATAGAGCCGGCCTTGAGGATGCCATGAGAATGTATCAGATATTTGAAAAGAAGGAAGATGGAGTAATGAAAGTGGCATTAAAGCCGTAAAAGCTCCATAAAAGGGAGGATGCCGGGTGACTGTTTTACCAGTCCCCGGCATGTATTATGAAAAAGTTTATTCAAAAAGTATTTTACTACGTAACGTCTTGTTCTTCATTTGATGGTTTTAGTATACGGCATAGCTGTGAAGAAATAGTGTGCAAGAAATGAAGGTTTTTTGAAAGATAAATGAACAAATTATGAACGAAAAAAATTTACGTAGATTTTACCTGCGCTTCATTGGATAAAAAAGAAAGGACGGTATACTGGGGACAAACCAATAGAACCGGAAAGGAGCATTCTGTTATATGGTAAAAATTTACGTTCTTGATACGAATGTGCTGATTCAGGCGCCGCACGCGGTAGAATGTTTTGAAGACAATCAGGTTATACTTCCTATGGTAGTCCTGGAAGAGCTGGATCGATTGAAAAAGGCTGAAGGAGACAGGGGAAGCAACGCCAGACAGGCGGTAAGGATACTGGAACAGTTCCGGCAAAAGGGAAACCTGCTTTCGGGTGTAGAAATGGAAGGCGGCGGAACTTTGCGTGTAGAAAAAAATTTTGTTGACGTGTCTCTTCCGGAGGATCTTGCAGCAGAGGTGCCGGATAATCGCATCCTGAAAGTATGTCTCGGACTTTCCAGGGATAGAAGCGAGCAGGTGATCCTTGTCACCAAAGATATCCTTCTTCGAATAAAAGCCCAGATCCTTGGAATCTGTGCGGAGGATTTCACTACAGAACAGGTTTTTGATCATGAAAAGCAGTATAAGGGGAGAACGGAAGTTTATGTTCCGGAGGAAATTTTTAAAGAATTTAAGAAAAAAGGGATCCCCTGCGAAGAAGTTTACCAGGTGGATGAGTCGGGAAAGAGAACAGAAGTGCAGCTTACGGAAAATCAGTTTGTGATCTTGAGAGCAGATCAGTCTTCCGGAAAGACCCATCTGGGACGTGTGGAAGGGGAACACATACGAAAGCTGGAATATAAAAAGTCAGCCCCTTATGGGATACATCCAAGAAACGCCGGACAGTATTTTCTTCAGGAAGCTCTGATGCAGCCTGCCAAAAATGCTCCACTTGTTATTGTCAAAGGAATGGCAGGAACAAGCAAAACATTCTATTCTCTTGCTGTGGGTCTGGAAAAGGTGCTGAACAATCCTACCGGCGAATACAGGAGGATACTGGTATGCCGGCCCAATGCACAGTTTGACTCGGATATCGGTTTTCTTCCCGGAGATGAACAGGAGAAGATCTCACCGCTTATGCGTCCTGTGATTGATAATCTGGAGCAGCTTATTGATTCCAGTGAGGAAGAAAGATACAGAGATGAAAAGGAATTGCAGGGGAAGATTGAGGAAATCTTTTCCCGGGGACTGATACAGACAGAAGCTCTGAATTATATCCGGGGAAGGTCTATTGTAAAAACCTATATGATCATTGATGAGGCTCAAAATATGACACCCGGACAGATAAAAGGGATCATTACCCGTGCAGGGAAGGATACAAAGATCATCCTGCTGGGCGATCCGGATCAGATAGACAGGCCGTTTCTTGACGAGAGGACAAATGGATTAAGCTATGCGTCGGAACATATGAAGGGAAGTCCTCTCTGCTGGCAGATCACCATGACGGCAGAGGAGTGCGAAAGGTCGGTTCTTGCCATGGACGCCGTGCGCCGACTGTAAATCTACATTATATATAAAGGAGAAATATAATTTGGCAGTGAGTTATAAACAGATACGCAGTGATGAAGAAATTAATCTTCTGATCGAAAAAGGAAATAAAATTTTAAGTGAGCTGGGATATACGGAACATTCCAGAAAGCATGCAGCCAGAACAGCTGAAATGGCAGGGAAAATTTTGAAAGACTTAGGCTGCGGCAAGCACAAGATCGAGCTGGCTAAAATTGCCGGCTACATGCATGATATCGGAAACAGCATTAACAGGCACGACCATCCTCACAGTGGGGCGGTTCTGGCTTATCAGATTTTAAAAGAACGGCAGATGCCCCTTAAAGATGTTCTCACAATAGCGTCAGCAATCGGTCATCATGACGAGGGGACAGGAGCAGCGGTAGACGAAGTGTCGGCGGCTCTTATTCTTGCGGATAAGACAGATGTGAGGAGAAACCGGGTGCAAAATTCTGTACCTTCCAATTTTGATACCCATGACAGGGTAAATTATGCAGCTCTGTCCTCCAAGGTGGATATTGACAGAGAAAAGAGAATCATACGTATGGATCTGGAGTTGGATGATACCATCTGCACTGTGATGGATTACTTTGAAATTTTTCTGAAACGTATGATGATGTGTCAAAGAGCGGCGGAACATTTGGGATGCAAATTTAAGCTGGTTGCCAATGGAAGCAAGCTTTGTTAGGAAAGAGAGAACAAAAAATGGGAAATGAGATCAGGAGAAAAATACAAACAGCATATACTGCACTTCGCCCTTCGGAGAAAAAAGTGGCTGATTATCTCCTGGCTTATCGGGGAAGACCGGGAGACTTGCTGATGGAAGAACTCTCCAGGGATGCCAAGGTAAGCCAGCCTACGATTGTCCGTTTTGTAAAGGCTTTGGGATATAAGGGGTTTAAAGATTTTAAATATGCTATGATAGAAGAGGAGCTTTTAAGCGAACACCGGGAAGAGAATGGAAATATTGAACTTTACGGATTTAAGCTTACCAGCCAGGACAAATTGGAAGAAATTCCGGGAAAGATTATTACCACTTCCATACAGATGCTGGAGGAAACCTTAAAGAGCATACAGACCAGAGAATATAAGAGGGCCGTAGAAGCAATATTGAAGGCAGAGAACATTGTGATCTACAGTGTGGAAAATTCAGTATGCACTGCCAATGACCTCCTGACGAAGCTGACTTATCTGGGACTGAACTGCAGGCAGTACAGTGACTATTATCTGCAGCATGTCAGTGCAGTGAATATGACACCAAAGGATCTTGCCATAGGCATTTCCTATTCCGGATATTCCAAGAATACAGTAGAAATGATGCGCCTGGCAAAAAAAGCAGGTGCAAAGACGCTTGTCCTTACAAATTTTGAAAATGCACTGATCGCTGAATATGCAGATATCCTTTTATGTGCAAGCCATCGGCAGTTCCTGTACGGCGATACCATTTTTTCCAGAATTTCTCAGCTTGCTCTGGTAGATATGATCTATGCAGGTGTACTGAACAGAGATTATGCTCACCTTTCCGGAAAGCTTAGAAAGACAAGCGATATCGTCATGGAAAGGGCCTATACCAGTAAAGAGGAAATGGAAGCTTTTACGAACATTTAACAAAAGAGAACTTTGCCGGCAAGAGAACAGACAGGAAAGAGCAGAACAAAGAAGAGAAGCAAGAAAAAGCAAGGAAAATTGTAGAAAAAATACATATTTATTTTTGGTAGAAATACAGTATAAAGTGGAAAGGCAGAACGTCTCACGCAAAAATAAACAGGCGGGAGAGGTTCTGTTTTTCTATTTAATAGAAAATTTTTCCTACTAAATAAAACGCTCCGCGGGATGTGCGCTCGCGCTTTTAAGGGTTAGAAGTACTTCGCAGGATATGCGCTGATCTGCATGTCTGTACCCGTAGAATTTCTACAAAGTAAATAAAGTAAAAACTATGTAAAGTTTACATTTCCCTTACATGAGTTTAAAAGAAATTTGATAGCTGGGTCCGGGTGCCATTGCTATAATTTGTCATGGCTGGAGCGGTAAAGACCAATCCGCCAAAGGAGAAAAAGTTTATTGTTTGGGAAAAAAGAAAAAAGGAGTTGTATTTATGCTTGAACTTAAGAATGTGAAAAAAAGCTATGATGGCGTACCGGTTTTAGAAGATATCAGCATTAATATTGAAGATGGTGAGATCGTTTCCATACTGGGACCTTCCGGATGCGGAAAGACAACGCTTTTAAATCTGATTCTTGGAATTGTAGATTCAGACGGCGGAAAAATTATTTACAACGATGAAGATCTGACAAATGTTCCAATGGAAAAAAGAGGATTTAATATTGTTTTTCAGGACTATGCTCTTTTTCCAAATTTGAATGTATATCAGAACATTACATACGGCCTTCGCAATAACCCTTCTATTTCTACAGAAGAGGAAGTACAGGATCTGATCAAACTTCTCGGACTGGAAGAACATCTGAATAAGAGGATCGGGCAGTTGTCCGGCGGACAGAAGCAGAGAGTTGCTCTTGCCAGGACAATGGTAATGAAACCGAAGATCCTTTTGCTGGATGAGCCTTTAAGCGCTCTTGACGGAGTGATCAAGGAGTCTATTAAGGATAGGATCAAGGCTATTGCAAAAGAGTATCATCTGACAACGATCATCGTAACCCATGATCCGGAAGAAGCACTCACTCTCTCTGACAGAGTTATGATCATTAATGAAGGAAAGATTGCACAGTTTGCAAAACCAGAGGAGATTATTAAAACTCCGGAAAATAATTTTGTACAGAAATTTATCCTGCATCAGCTGGAGATCAAAAAGAATAATATTTTCACCCTTTTTGCATCACAGCCTCAGGCTGCTGTGCAGGTGTCATAGAAAGAGGAATCAGTCATGCAGAGAAGAAAAAATAAAGAGATCAAACTTATTTTTACAGTATTGGCTGTGTTCTTCCTGGCTTTCCTGGCAGTGCCGATGGTACAGGTGATCGTAAAGTCACTGACGCAGGACACAGCGGGAATCGGTCTGGAAAATTACAGGGAAGTTCTTACAAGCAAGGGATTTATGCAGGCGGTAGGGAACAGTTTCCTGGTGGCAGGATGCAGCGCGCTGGTAACAACGCTTCTTGCTTTTGTCCTTGCCTATACAGTGCATTACACAAACCTTGGCAGACGTTATAAAGACCTTATTGCAAAGGCAGCTGTGCTTCCTATGCTGCTCCCTACCATTACTTATGGATTTGCAATTATCTATTCCTTTGGAAAGCAGGGACTTTTAACAAGGTTATTTGGACGTCAGCTCTTTGACATCTATGGATTTAACGGTCTTTTATTGGGATATGTGATCTATACGCTTCCGATTTCTTCTATGTTGATCAACAATACCATGGGATACATTGACAAACGTTTTATGATCGTGTCCCGGTTGATGGGGGATTCTCCATTCCAGACGTTTAAGATCACAATACTCCGTCCCCTTTTGGGAACTCTGGCAGCCTCTTTTATACAGACCTTTTTCCTGTGTTTCACAGATTTTGGTATTCCGGCATCTATCGGAGGACAATTTGAGGTTGTTGCAAGCGTTCTCTATGAGGAAATGCTGGGAAGCGTTCCGGATTTCGGAAACGGCGCTGTTGTAGCGATCATTATGCTGATTCCATCTATTGTCAGCATTACGGTATTAAACATTTTGGAAAAATATAATGTACGTTACAATAAGATTTCTCCGATTGAGCTGAAAAAAAGCAAAAAGAGAGACATCACATGCGCGGTGGCAAGCGCGGCTATTATGGTGGGGATTCTGTCCATCTTTGCAGTAATCTTTGTTGTACCTTTTACAGAAGAGTGGCCTTACCGCACATCTTTTACGCTGGAACATTTTCAGACAGTATTTGAGGACAGCTCGCTCTATGGTGTTTATACCAATTCATTAATGGTAGCCATTGTGACAGCTCTTGTTGGAACACTGATGGCATATGGTGCGGCTCTTGTGACGGCAAGAAGCAGCGTAAGCCAGAGGCTGAAAGGTACGATTGACAGTATTGCTCTTGTAACAAATACAATTCCGGGTATGGTGATCGGTCTTGCATATTTATTCTGCTTTTCCGGTACCTCCCTTCAAAATACATTTGCAATCCTCATCATCTGTAATATGGTACATTTCTTTTCCACGCCATATCTTATGATGAAAAATTCCCTCTCCAAGATGAACGCATCCTGGGAAACAACAGCAATGCTGATGGGGGACAACTGGACAAAGACCATCATCCGGGTGGTGACGCCAAATGCAGTATCCACACTGCTGGAGGTATTCAGTTATTACTTCGTAAATGCTATGGTGACGATCAGTGCTCTGATCTTCCTTGCAGGGACAAGGACCATGGTTATTACGACAAAGATCAAAGAATTACAGTATTTCAACAAATTCAACGAAATTTTTGTGTTGTCATTACTGATTCTATTTACAAACGCTGCCGGCAAATTCATTTTCCAGAAGCTGGCAGACAGAAGTCAAAAAAAGGAGAATAAGGTAGATATGAAAAAGATCAGAAAAATGGGATTAAAAAGAGTAGCATCCTTTGCAATGGCAGGAGTAGTAGGAGTAAGCGCACTGGGACTTACCGCATGCGGAAGCAGCTCCAGTGAAGATCAGGTTATCATTTATTCCAATGCAGACGAAGAGGCTATTGAGTCTATGGAACACGCGCTGGACGACAACGGATTCGAGGGACAGTATACGATTCAGACCTTTGGTACTTCCGAGCTTGGAGGAAAACTTCTGGCAGAGGGAACAGATATTGAGGCAGATATGGTGACAATGAGTACATTCTATGTGGACAGTGCCCAGGAGCAGAACAGTATGTTCAAAGATCTGGAATTTGACGTAAATACGATCGATGAATTTCCATCTTACTGTGCACCGATCACTGCCCAGGAGGGAACCATTATCGTCAATACAGAAATGATGGAAGAAAATAATCTTCCGACACCTACATCATTGAAAGATCTGGCAAATCCGGAATACAAAGGATTCATTTCCGTAACAGATATTGCATCTTCTTCCACAGCATGGCTTTTGATCCAGGCGCTTATTTCCGAGTATGGAGAGGATGGCGCAAAGGAAGTGCTGACAGGTATTTATGATAATGCAGGGGATCATATTGAAGATTCCGGCTCCGCACCGCTGACAAAAGTACGTGCAGGAGAGGTTGCTATCGGTTTCGGACTTCGTCAGCAGGCAGTGGCAGATAAAGCAGACGGACTTCCGATCGACTATATTGATCCGGCAGAAGGTAATTTCAGCCTGACAGAGTCAGTGGCAGTTGTTGACAAGGGCGATGACACAAATGCAAAGGCAATGGAAATGGCACAGTGCATCATTGAGAACGGAAGAGAAGAGCTTCAGTCCTACTATCCGCTTGCCCTTTATGAAGGAGAAGAGACAGATGCAGAGAACCTTTCTGCAAATCCGAAGGTATTCCCTGAACCGCTGACAGTAGATCTTCTGGAGCAGCATCAGGCGCTTTCTGAAGAATGCAAATAGAGAAGAAATACTGCAAATATAGATAAAGTATAGTAATCAGATATAAAGAGAGGAAATTAGGAAATGAAAAGTTACAAACTGCTGACTCCGGGACCTTTGACTACAACGGACACAGTAAAAAAAGAAATGATGTTTGACCACTGCACATGGGATGATGATTATAAACAGATCACACAGAAGATCCGAAAGGAGCTTCTTGATCTGGCCCATGTATCAGAGAGAGATTACACAGTAGTACTGATGCAGGGAAGCGGAAGCTTTGGTGTGGAATCTGTCATTACAAGTGTAGTGGGAGAGGAAGAAAAGCTTTTGATCATTGCCAACGGAGCTTATGGAGAGCGAATGGTGGATATTGCAGAGCATGCAAAGGTAAATTATGTTCTTTACCGCGTGAGCTATGACCAGATCCCTTCAGCGGAAGAAGTAAAAGATATCCTTGAGAAAGATCCGGCCATCACTCATGTGGCAATGGTGCACAGTGAGACAACTTCCGGAATTTTAAATGACATTGCTTCTGTGACAAAAGTTGTAAAAGACGCCGGAAAGACTATGATCGTGGACGCCATGTCCAGTTTTGGCGGCGTGGATATTCCGGTAGGAGAACTCGGTATAGATTTTATCATCAGCAGCGCAAATAAATGCATTCAGGGAGTTCCGGGATTTTCATTTATTATCTGTAATCGTCAGAAACTGATCGAGAGCGCAGGAAAAGCAAGAAGCCTTGCACTGGATTTATACGATCAGTGGAAAACAATGGAAAAAGACGGGAAATGGAGATTTACTTCTCCGACTCATACGGTGCTGGCATTCGCAAAAGCCATTGAAGAGCTGAAGGAAGAGGGAGGCATCCCGGCCCGTGCGAAACGCTATTATGACAATAATCGTCTGCTGATCCAGAAGATGAAGGAGATGGGAATCCAGTCCTATATTGGAGAAGAATATCAGGGACCGATCATTACAACCTTCTTCTATCCGGAACATCACAACTTTTCTTTCCAGAAAATGTATGAATTTATCAAAGACAGAGGATACGCTATCTATCCGGGAAAGGTAACAGACGCTGATACCTTCCGTATCGGAAATATCGGGGAGATTTACCGGGATGATATCGAAAAATTATGTGATATTTTTGCAGAATTTTTCGCACAGATGGAAGAGAAAAAAGTAAGCTAGGAAGGCAAAAGCGAAAGAAGGATACAGATATTATGAGTAAAATAGAAGCAGTGATTTTCGACTGGGCAGGCACAACAGTAGATTACGGATGCTTTGCACCAGTGCAGGTTTTCACAGAAGTATTTAAAAATGCCGGAGTAGAGCCGACAATGGAGGAAGTACGGGAACCCATGGGTATGCTGAAGTGGGATCATATCCGCACCATGCTGGAGATGCCGAGGATCAAGGCGGCATGGAGAGAGAAATACGGGAGAGATCCTGAAGATGCGGATGCTGACAAAATGTATGAAAGTTATGAGCCGTCCCTTCTTAAGATACTGGATCAGTACTCTGATCCAAAGCCCTATGTCCTTGAGACGGTGAAAGCTCTCAGAGAAAAGGGAATTAAGATCGGATCTACAACAGGATATACAGATGTGATGATGGGAGTCGTTGTGCCAAAAGCGGCGGAACTGGGATATGAGCCGGACTGCTGGTACAGCCCGGACTCCACCGGAAATATGGGGCGCCCCTATCCTTATATGATCTTTAAAAATATGGAAACATTAAAAGTGACTTCTGTAGATAAGGTCATTAAGGCAGGCGATACCATTTCTGATATCAGGGAAGGAAAAAATGCCGGCGTATTTACGGTCGGAATTTTGGAGGGAAGTTCTCTTGTAGGACTTTCCAAGGAAGAATTCGAGGCCCTTCCGGAAGAAGAAAAGGAAGTAAGACTTGCGGCGGCGGAGCAGAAATATAAAGAGGCCGGAGCAGACGCAGTTGTGCGGGATATCCGTGGAATCTTAGAGTACGTATAGACGACCCGTAGGACAACGAGTTCCGACTAAACAGGAAAACAGGAGGCATGCAGATCATGCCTCCTCAGACTGTAGACAAAGTTGGTGCTGGAGCTAGGGCTCCAGCACCACTCTTTTTGCCAAAATGCCAACTCCCATATTTTTTTATAAA
>NZ_JAYAZJ010000135.1:0-18590 GCF_037273965.1 Claveliimonas sp.
GTGATTGGTAGTGCTGCCTACAAAATATTGATATAATAGCAGCGGATTATTCTATAAAAGCTATCCCACGGTAAAAGGCCTTTATTAAAATAATGTTTAGAGAAAATTAAGATGAATAATCAGGAAAGCTGATGTATACTGAGAATCAGGGGTATAAAGTTAAAAAGGAGGTGGGCATATGCCTGCATTTTACGCACATGACCGTTTTGGCAAAGAGGTGTCAGCCCGGCTGAACGGTGAGCTGAAGGAAATCGTAAAAAGATATTACAGACAATTCAGAATCGGTCTCCAGGGACCAGATCTCTTTTTCTTTTACCGTCCGTACCTTCCTAACAAGGTTTCAGAATACGGTAATCATCTTCATGCCATTTCAGCATATCCGTTTTTTGAACACGCAGTAAAGGTTGTGCGGAAAAGAGGAAGAAAGACAAGAGAGTACGCATATCTTCTTGGATTTCTCTGCCATTATATTCTGGACAGTGAATGTCATCCTTACGTGGAAACTTACATTGGAAAGAGCGGAGTTCAGCATCTGGAGATTGAAGAAGAGTTTGAAAAAATGTTGCTGCGTCTGGATGGAAGAGATCCCTTTTCCTATCCCATGGCTAAGCTTGTGCCGGTAGATATCGCAACAGCAGAGGCTATCCGGCCTTTTTATGAAAATATGACAAGTAAAATAGTTCTCCGCTCCCTGAAGGACTTGAGAACGGTAAAAAAACTTTTTACGACCCGCGGTCCTGGGAAACAGGCTCTGATCAATACAGCTATGAAGATGACGGGGAAATATCCCTATTTAAAAGGGTTGATGAATCAGCGCATTGATAATCCCAAATGCCGGGAGAGCAATCAGGAACTGAAGAGGAGATTTGATGGAGCTGTCGGCCTTGCCGTAAAAATGGCGGAGAGCCTGGATGAAAGCGTGCAGACAGGAAAGGGGCTGGAGAGGCGTCTTGACCGGACATTTGGATAATCAGGAAAAAATAAAAGAAAATCAGGGCAGCCTGCCGGAACGTTCAAAGAAAAAGTTCCTTAGCCTGATCCTGGCAGTCCTATGCTTTTGCTTGACTGCCTGTCAGGCACAGAGTGGAGGAGCAGAACAGGAAAACGTTCCGGTGTCTTCGGTATCATCAGAGGAAATCTCTTTGGAAGAAGTGCCGGAATATACAGGAGAACCTTATGTGGAGGTGGATGAAGGAGAACCGGATTTTTCAGAAGAAGAGCTGACAACAGATTCTTATGAAACGTACAGTGAACTGGATGAGCTGGGACGGTGCCAGAGTGCCGAAGCCTGTGTGGGTACAGATCTTATGCCGGAAGAGGAGAGGGAAGGGATCGGAGAGATAAAACCGTCGGGATGGCACACTGTAAAATATGACAATGTAGAGGGAAAATATCTCTATAACCGTTGTCATCTTATCGGCTATCAGCTTACTGCAGAAAATGCCAATGAAAAAAATCTGATTACAGGAACAAGATACATGAATACAGAAGGGATGCTTCCTTTTGAAAACGAGATTGCAGATTATGTGAAGGAGACCGATAATCATGTTATGTACCGGGTCACGCCGGTGTTTGAGGGAGATAATCTGGTAGCATCCGGTGTATGGATGGAGGCAGAATCTGTTGAGGATGAAGGAAGAGGCGTTTCTTTTAACGTATATGTTTATAATATACAGCCGGGAATAGAAATTGACTACAGCCGTGGGGACAGTCGGGAAGCCAGTGATGCAGATGTCCTGGAAAAAGGAGAGACAAGTGATGCAGAGGACAAGAAGGGAGAGACTTATATTATCAATGAAAACACAGATAAGTTTCATAAACCGGACTGCTCCAGCGTATCTGACATGAAAGCCCGAAATAAAAAAGAATTTTCAGGGAACAGGGAAGAACTTCTGGAACAAGGTTATTCTCCCTGCGGAAGGTGTCAGCCATAAGTTTATAAAAATTTAATAAGTATTTTCTGCTATAAGTGTTATAATATGCATGTAACAAGGAAACCGATTTAACTGACCTCTTTGTTTTGCAAAGTTGAAGGCTGTTAAGCAATCAGATTTTGGAGGAAAAGATAAATGAATACTTTAAAAGCTGAAAAAAGAAACATGCAGACAAAAGCGAAAAAACTTAGAAGGGAAGGCTTTGTTACCGGAAATGTATTTGGCAGAGAAATGAAAGAGTCCATGCCGATACAGATATTAAAGACAGATGCAGAGCGCCTGATCAAAGGCCATGGAAAAGGCAGCCAGATCATGTTGGAAGTTGACGGCAAGACCATGGATGTCCTGATCAAAGAGATTGACCTTAGCCCGTTGAAAACAGATATATACGAGATTGATTTCCAGGCTTTGGTGAGTGGTGAAAAAGTTCACTCTGTAGCTGAGGTGATTCTGCTGAATCACGAAAAGGTAAATACAGGACTCGTACAGCAGATGTTGTATGAGATTTCCTATAAAGCAGTCCCGGCGGCACTGGTTGAGAAGGTAGAGATCGATGTGGGAGATATGAAACTTGGTGATTCGCTTCAGGTGAAAGATCTGGATATTGCTAAGAAGAAAGACATTGATCTTATTACAAATCCGGAGACAACGGTAGTAGCTGTCACAGAAATACACAACAGTGCCCCGGAGGATGAAGCGTCGGAGGAAACAGAATAGAAAATATGACTTGAGGGTACACAGGTACAGCTTGTGTATCCTTTTTTATTTTTGTGAAACGTCATTCCTTCGGACTGCTCTATATACAAAATCTGCTTGCCGGATGTATAATGGATTTAATGCCGGATCTTATTGGTCGATATCCGGTGCACTGGTTTTACAGGCAGGAAACAGGAGGGGAAGAGTATGAAATTTCCAAAGATGTATCAAATCTACAATCACGACTACAGCAGGGAAAATATTAGCAATATAGAGACAGAATTTGACCGGGAATATGAAAAGGCAGCCCTTGATCTCGGCAGGATCAAGGGGAAAAAGATAGGAATTGCAGTAGGAAGCCGCGGCATTGACAAGATCTGCTCTATTGTCTCCCTGACAGTAGAAAAAATAAAGGAAGCAGGCGGCAGGCCTTATGTTTTCGGAGCAATGGGTTCCCATGGGAATGGGACGGCAGAAGGTCAAAGGGAGGTGCTTGCATCCCTTGGGATCACAGAGGAAAATATTGGCGCTCCCATTTTGTGCAGCGGTGATACAGAAGAGTGGGGAAGCACAAAAGAGCACGGCTTTCCGGTTTACGGCAATGTGCTGTGCCGGGAATTTGACGCGGTTGTCCTTATAAACAGGGTGAAGATGCATACGGATTTTGAAGATGTGACAGAGAGCGGCGTACTGAAAATGATGGCCATTGGAATCGGAAATCCAAGAGGCTGCCAGAATGTCCACTCCCTTGCATTAAAATACGGTTACGGGACTGTGATCCGGGAAACAGCAGAGTTTATGAGCGCCAGGCTGAACGTTCTTTTTGGGGTGATGATAACAGAAAATGCAGTTCATGAATTGAGAGGTATTTACCTAAGGAAACCGGAAGACTTTGTGGAGACAGAAAAGCAGCTGCTTGCTAAAGTGAAAAAAGAGAGGATGAAACTTCCTGCAGAGAAGATCGATGTTCTGATCGTAGATGAGATGGGGAAAAATATTTCGGGCTCCGGCATGGATACAAAAGTGATCGGAAGAGTTTTTGTAACCGGGCAGTCAGAGCCCAAAGTTCCTAGGGTTACCAGAATCGTTGTTCTTCATCTTACAGAGGAATCTCATGGAAATGCCATTGGGATCGGCCTGGCGGATTTTTCCACAAAGGAGGTTCTGGATCAGATTGATTTTGCGGCTACAGCCAAAAATGCAGTGGCTTCCATGGCTCCTGCACAGGGGAAAATTCCATGTATAGAAGCAAATGACCGAGAAGCTATTGAGGCAGCTCTTGCAACCGCTGCTCTGGACGAGCCGGGAAAAGCAAGGGTCATTCGGATCAAAAATACCAATAATATAGAAAAACTCTGGGTCTCCGAAGCCTTGTATGAGGAGCTGAAAGACAATCCTGATATTGAACTGATCCAAGAAGGGCAGGAACTTCAGTTTGATGAAAACGGTCATCTGGAAGATTCGGCAAAGCTCCTTAAGGACTGACTTTTCAGATAAGCAGCAATACACACAAACAGGACGAGACAAAAGCAAAGATTGACAGCCATGCCGGCTTTCAGGCCAAGCAGATCATTTAAAAGTCCCGCGATCCATGGTCCGACAGCTCCACCAAGTCCCCCGGCTCCATAGAACAGGCCCAGTTTTGTTCCGGGATGAGGAGAGGGGATTTCAGAAATGACGGCGGTGGCAGTAGGAAATATAATGGAGTATCCAAAGCCGGTGAAGGCAAGTACGATGGATACAGAGGCAGGCCCAAAACTGCCGATGGCAATAAAAGCCGCTGATAAGACGGAAAAAAGCAGAAGGCTTTGCAGGTGTCCAAGGCGGTCAACAAAGAGGCTGCCAAAAAGCCGGCCTACCGCGATTCCGGCAAAATGGACGGACAGATACATGGAACTTTCCACTACAGAAATATGCCGGGATTTCTGCAGAAAATCTACCATCCATGTGGCAACTCCGATTTCAGCGGCCACATAGGCAAATATGGCAAGATACAAAAGTCTGACCTGGGGATGCATCACCATTTCCAGCATATCGTGAACAGATACTTTCTCCTTTTTTCTGGTCGTCTGCTCCCTTGGCAGTTTCATGAAAAGAAAATAAATTCCTATAGGAATGACGACCGCAAGGCTAAGGAGGTATACACTTCGCCAGGAGACGTCCTGGTTAAACAGCCATCCGGTCATGATGGGAGTAAAGACGGCGCCTATTCCGAAAAAAGCATTTAAAAGATTGAGATAGCGGCCTCTGTCTGCAGTGCGGACGGAGGCAATAATATTTCCCCCTGCCAATTCCAGCGAACCGCACCCCAGCCCGATAAAAAAGATAAAGAAAAAGAAAAAAGGGAGACTGGAGGAAAGCGAGTAACCGACAATCCCAAAAAGCAGGCAGCATATGGCAAGTAGAAGAGGAAATTTCCGTCCGAAAAGATCTGCAAGATATCCTGCAAAAAAAGAAGCCAGAAAGAATCCGGTATACTCCATAAATGTAATTGCGCCTCCCAGGGAGTAGTCAAAGTTCATGTCTGCTAAAATCACCGGAATTGCCGGTCCTTTTATGTTGTCAACGAAGCCGAACAGAAGATAAGAGAGAAAACATCCGATGATGATATAATTCTGAACAAATTTTTGTTTCATTTTACGCCTCCTTTTTAGAATATATGATATGATGTAATAATAATAGCAAAAA
Source organism: Claveliimonas sp. (assembly GCF_037273965.1). Classification (NCBI taxonomy): domain Bacteria; kingdom Bacillati; phylum Bacillota; class Clostridia; order Lachnospirales; family Lachnospiraceae; genus Claveliimonas; species Claveliimonas sp. The sequence goes on from NZ_JAYAZJ010000135.1 coordinate 5,319, forward strand.
GTGCGGGAGTAAATGAATAAAGCTATCAAAAAATATAAATATTCTATCAAATAGAAATGGAAAGGATGGAAATAAAAATGTTCAGAGGCAAAGTGAAAGTGGATCGCTTTTTGCAGGAGAGAGTCCAGTATGAAAGTCCAGAATTTCCCATTATCAGCAGGGCGGATGTATTTGATGAATTTATTGACGGTGAATTTAGCTGCCATTGGCATGAAGATATTGAATTTACCATTGTTGTGCAAGGAGAGGTGGAATTTCGGATCCACCAGGCGTCGAAAGAACAGCAGATTAAAATTCTGAAAGCCGGTGACGGAGCATTTATTAATGCAAAGACCATGCATTCAGCGCGTCAAGTTGTTCCGGAATCCATCGCGTACTATTTTGTGATCCCTGCCCGGATTTTTCAGATGCAGGCTTCAGATCTTATTTACCGGAAATATGTGCTTCCTGTTATAGAAAGACCGGTGGCTGGACTCTATCTGGAAAAAGAAAATCCGGCGGACTGGGAGCTTTTGGATGTTCTTGGAAGATTTTTCAGAGTCAGAGAATCGGAAGAGTGGGAATTGGAAATCATGGAAAATCTCTGCGCCGTCTGGAGAAGCCTGTGGAAGAGACTGAACCAGGTCAAAGAGGAGGGAAGCCCTTCCCTAGCAAGAAAGAGGCAGGAATACCGGGTAAGGAAAATGCTGGAATATATCCATGAAAATTTTGGCAGGAATATCAGTGTAGAAGATATGGCGGAGGTGATCCATGTCAGCAAAAGTGAATGTTTCCGGAGCTTTCAGAATATTGTAGGCAAAGCTCCGGCAGAGTATCTCATTCAGTACCGTCTGACACAGGCATCCAGAATGCTGGCCGAGACAGACATGAGTATTGCTGAAGTGGGGATGGCAGCAGGCTTTCAAAGTCCCAGTTATTTTGGGAAAATGTTCAGAGACAGGCAGGGAATCTCTCCGGGAAAATACCGAAAGCTGCATCGGCAAAGGGAAGGATATCCGCAATGAGATGAGTGATAGAAAATGCAAATAAATAAATGATAATTATTGAAAAAAACGATAGGAAAAGCTTTCCCCATAATTGTTGAAGAAATAGAAAAGTGATACCGTTATATATAGCTGAAAAGGAAGATAAAACAAAGGGGGATGGTATAACCATGAACAAAAAATCATCCATTTATTTTGATAATGGAAGCACTTCCTATCCAAAGGCTCCCGGAGTGGCCCGGGAAGTCGGCAGATTGCTGACAGAAGGGGCATTTAATATCAACAGAGGGAATTATGAGGGAGCATATGAAGTGGCAGATACGGTACTGGAAACGCGAGAACAGCTGGCTGATCTTTTCCATGCAGAAAGTTCCCGGCAGGTTATATTTACACCGGGAATTACCCATTCCCTGAATTATTTTATCCGCGGATTTTTAAAGTCCGGAGATCATGTCCTTGTGACGGGAATGGAGCATAATGCGGTGATGAGGCCACTGTACGCCATGGAAAAAAGGGGCGTCTGCTATGAGGCTGTCTACACGGATGAGGAGGGAAATGTGTCTCTGGAAGATATGGAGCATAAAATCCGCCCAAATACAAAAGCGATCATTGTCCTTCATGCCTCTAACGTGTGCGGCACGATTGTGCCTGTGGAGGAAATAGGAAAAATCTGCAGGGAACGGCAGATTTATTTTGTGGTGGATACAGCCCAAAGTGCAGGAACGATTCCGGTTGACATGAAGAAGACCGGAATTGATTTCCTTGCTTTTACCGGCCATAAAGGTCTTTTAGGCCCCCAGGGAATCGGAGGATTTTTGATTTCTTCTTCTCTGGATGACAAGATGGAACCACTGATCATGGGAGGTACAGGCAGCCAGTCGGACAGCCTTAAGATGCCGGAAACCCTGCCGGACAAATATGAAAGCGGAACCCTTAATCTTCCCGGAATTATCGGGCTTCATGCAGCTTTATCTTATATTAAGGAGCAGGGAATAGAGAAGATTCATCAAAAAAAGATGGATCTGACGAAATATTTCCTGGAACAGGTGAAGCAGTTTCCGCAGATACGTATTGCGGGAAAGAAGGGGACCGAAGGGAGAGTTGCGGTGGTTTCACTGGATTTTCTAAAGACAGATAACGCGGTGGCAGCCTTTAAGCTGGAACAAAAATATGGCATTATGACCAGGGTGGGCCTGCATTGCGCACCAGCAGCACACTATATACTCGGGACCTATCCTCAGGGAACGGTCCGTTTTGCTTTCAGTACTTTTAATGCAAAAGAGGAGATCGATCAGTGTATTCAGGCATTTAAGGAATTGTAACAGCAGAAAGTGAAAAGGACTTATAGAAAAAGTCAATAAAATGAGAGAATTATTATAAAAAGCAATAAGAAAACGGCCTCTTTATAATTGTTTGGAAATTCTAAAAGTGTTACCGTAATAGAAGGAGTACTGTGGAAAGTACAAAAAGAGGAGGTTATTTTATTATGGCAGATTACAGAAAGATGTGGGAAGATTTGGGAATGGATGTGGACACACACGACCAGTTGTGCGAAGTTTTGCCACAGGCATTTGGCGATGTTTATCTTTCCCAGGAAAACAGGCCGGAGGCAATGGATTATTTTAACTTTGTCGTTGCAGAAATACACGGGGTCCGTCCGGCAGAGCTGATCGAACATCAGAAAAAAGGCGGGAAAGTATTCGGGACATTCTGTGTCTATGTGCCGGATGAAATTGTATTTGCAGCAGATGCGATCGCTACAGGACTGTGCGGCGGATCACAGTTCTGGGTTCCGGGAGGAGAGAAGGTTCTTCCTACCAATACCTGTCCTTTGATCAAGGCATCAGTAGGTGCCAGACTGGACCGTACCTGTCCGTTTTTCCGTATTGCTGACATGTATGTGGGAGAAACTACATGCGACGGAAAGAAAAAAGCATGGGAAATTCTGGCAGAGGATGTTCCGGTACATGTAATGGATCTGCCCCAGATGAAGAGAGAGAAGGATGTCTGTTCCTGGGCGGATGAAATCCGGGAATTTAAAAAAGTAGTAGAGGATTTTACCGGAAATAAAATAACAGCGGAAAAGCTTGCTGACAGTATTCATATGATCAATCAGAAGAGGAAAGCCCTGGAAAGACTGTACGCTTTTCGCAGAAATGACAGGCTTCCCATCAGTGGAAAAGATGTACTTCTGATCTCACAGATCGCATTCTATGATGATCCCACAAGATTTACAGAAATGACAAATAAACTGTGCGACGAACTGGAAAACAGAGTAGCAGAGGGTGTGAGCGTATTTCCGGAAGGAACAAAGAGAATTATGCTGACAGGAACACCTCTGGCTATTCCAAACTGGAAGATCCATAATCTGGTAGAAACAAGCGGAGGAGCAGTTGTCTGTGAAGAAATGTGCACCGGCACAAGATATTTTGAACGCCTTGTAGATGAGACAAAGACGACGGTAGATGAACAGATCGACGCTATTGCAGAAAGATATATGGGAATCAACTGTGCATGTTTTACACCAAACAGTGCAAGAATTGATGATATTGTCCGCCTGGCAAAAGAATATAAAGTGGATGGAGTTATTGATGTAAATCTGAAATTCTGCAGCCTTTATGACGTAGAGGGATATACGGTGGAAAAAGCGCTGAAGGAAGCAGGGATTCCGGTACTTGGAATTGAAACAGACTATGTAGACAGTGATGCACAGCAGCTTCGTACAAGAATCAGTGCATTTATAGAAATGCTGGGGGCATAGGCCCATGTCAGAAAAACAGCATTACATTTTATTTCCCAATCATGATAATGGAATGCGGCTTCACAGAGAGCTGAAGGCACTTGGAATCAGGGCGGTCATCGCCCCGACTCCGAGAAGTGCAAGCAAGTGCTGCGGGATTTCCCTGATTTATCAGGAAGAAGATAGGGAGAAAATAGAGAAATGTATTCAGGAAAACGATATTGAAATTCTGGATATGGTGGTGGTTGAAAAGGATATCAACCCCGGCAGAGACCGGTACTGCTGATGAAAGACCGGAATAGTGAAGAAGCAAAAGACGAAGGGATAGTACATGAATTATATAGGAATAGATATTGGTTCAACAGCTGCCAAGGTGGTGGTAAGAGGAGAAAAGGAACTTGCATTTACCATGCCTACCGGCTGGAGCAGTAAGGAAACAGCGTTGACGATCCGTGAAAATCTGAAGAAAGACGGAATCAATATGGAGGAAGGCCAGGCAAAAGTCGTGGCTACGGGCTATGGAAGAATTGCGGTAGATTATGCAGATTATGTTATTACAGAGATTACCTGCCATGCAAGAGGCGGCCGGGAGCTGGGAAGCGATCACTGCGCAGTCATCGATGTGGGAGGACAGGACACGAAAGTGATCCTCATCGAAAATGGCATGGTGCAGGATTTCCTTATGAATGATAAGTGTTCTGCAGGGACCGGGAAATTCCTGGAAATCATGGCAAACCGTCTTGGAGTTACGCTTCAGGAACTTTTTGATATGGCCGCTGCGGGAAATACACTTTCTATTAGCTCATTGTGTACAGTCTTTGCTGAATCAGAAGTGATCAATTATATTGGGGAAGGCAGAAAGAGAGAGGACATTGCGGCTGGTGTTGTGGATTCTGTTGCAGCTAAAGTGGCTCAGCTTGCAATGAGGAAAAACCTGCCGGATCATATTATTTTGACAGGTGGGCTTAGCAGCAGTGAATATTTTACAAAAATACTGTCAGAAAAAATCGGACAGAAAGTATGCCCTACTGAACAGGGACGATATGCAGGCGCTTTGGGAGCGGCACTGCTGGCAAAAGAAAAGACAAAAACAGATAAAAGGAGATAAAAATGGAACTGATCAAAGAATTGCCAGAGGTATTTGAAGAATTTGCAGAGCAAAGGAAAAATTCTTTTCTCGGAGTAAAAAAATTAAAAGAGCAGGGAGTTCCTATTGTGGGAGCATATTGTACTTATTTTCCCCAGGAGATTGCAATGGCTATGGGAGCCGCCACAGTGGGACTGTGTTCCACTTCCGATGAGACAATACCGGAAGCAGAGAGGGATCTCCCCAAAAATCTCTGTCCTCTGATCAAATCCAGTTACGGATTTGCGAAGACAGACAAATGCCCGTTTTTCTATTTTTCCGATGTGGTAGTCGGGGAGACAACCTGCGACGGAAAGAAAAAGATGTATGAATATATGTCTGAATTTAAAGATGTGTTTTTGATGGAACTTCCAAATACACAGGGCGAGGAAGCGCTGAAGCTCTGGAAAAGCGAGATCATTCGCTTTAAAGAATATCTGGAAAAGAAATTTGACGTAACGATCACCGAGGATGATATCCGGGAAGCGATCAAAGTGAACAATGCCGGACGGCGCTCTTTGAGAAAATTGTATGAGGTTATGAAACATGATCCGGTTCCGATCTGCGGACATGACCTTTTTAAGGTATTATATGGAAGTACCTTCAAATTTGACCGGAGAGAAATTCCGGCAGAGGTAGATGCCCTGGTAGAAAAGATACAAAAAGAATATGCGGAAGGAAAAATGCTGGAGAAGATGCCCCGTATTCTTTTCACCGGCTGTCCTGTTGGAGGAGCGACAGAAAAGGTGATCCAGGCAATTGAGAGCAATGGGGCAGTCGTTGTTACATACGAAAACTGTACCGGTGCCAAATCCATTGACAAGCTGGTAGATGAGGAGAATCCTGATGTGTATGATGCTCTGGCAAGAAGATATCTGAATATCGGATGTTCCGTTATGACTCCTAATCCCAACAGACTGGAGCTTTTGGGACGTCTGATCGATGAATATAAAGTGGACGGAGTAGTTGAAATGACGCTGCAGGCGTGTCATACTTATAACGTGGAGGCTTTTAGCATCCGCAAATTCGTAAACCAGGAAAAAGGGATTCCATATCTCAATGTGGAAACAGATTATTCACAGGCAGATATTGGACAGCTGAATACGAGAATTGCAGCATTTATTGAAATGCTGTAATCATATAGACACAAAGAAAGGTGGAAGAAACATGATAACAGTAAATGCAATGGGAGATAACTGCCCGATTCCGGTGATTAAGACAAAGAAGGCAATGCAGGAGCTGACAGGACCGGAGACAATAGAGGTTCTTGTAGATAATGAGATTGCCGTACAGAATGTATCAAAAATGGCAGCATCCAGCGGAGGGAAAGTAACTTCTGAGAAAAAGGGAGAAAAAGAGTTCCGGATCGTGATTGAAATGGAAGGAGCGCCATCACAGGCTGCCGGAGAGGAAGAGGAGACTGCCTGCATCCCGGATGCCAGAGGAAATACCGTTGTTGTCGTATCTTCTGACCGCATGGGAGAGGGAAATGATGCCCTTGGAAAAGTTTTGATCAAAGGATTTATTTTTGCTGTCACACAGCTGGATACACTTCCTAAAACCATGCTGTTTTACAATGGCGGAGCAACCCTGACCTGTGAAGGGTCGGATTCGCTGGAAGACTTAAAGAGTCTGGAAGCACAGGGCGTGGAGATCATGACATGCGGAACCTGTCTGGATTATTACGGATTAAAAGAAAAGCTGGCTGTCGGAACTGTGACAAATATGTACAGCATTGTCGAGACAATGGCAGGAGCCGGAAGGATCATCCGTCCATAAAGAAAGCAGACGAGGTGTTACAGGATATTTGAATTGTCCAGTGAAAAGTAGGGCATATTAAACTTAAAATGACAAAAGCCGGGGTAAATTTTATTGCCCCGGTTTTTTGAGCCGTGACGTACTTCTTCGTATCAGACATACACATTTTTTTTGATAGTGTTATAATAAAAATGACGGAAAAAGGAAAGGAATGAATATATTGAATAAGTTATCTGTCTATATTTTAAAACGCTATCTGCTCCTTCTGGTGGGCCTTTCAATCATGGCATTTGGCGTCGCATTTTCTATTAAAGCAAGTCTGGGAACCTCTCCGATTTCGAGCGTACCGTATGTGGTCAGTCTGTTTACTTCGCTGACTGTAGGGACGGCTACAATTACAATGCATTGTGTATTTATTTTGCTGCAGATTCTGATCTTGAGGAAAAATTATCACCCAATTCAGCTTATGCAGCTTCCAGTGGCGTTCTTCTTCGGCTATCTCACGGACTTCGGTGTATGGGCAGTCCGGGGAATCCACTGTGATACATACTGGCAGCAGTGGCTTGTCTGTCTTGCCGGTATCCTGCTGGTGGCCGTGGGAGTCAGTTTTGAAGTTAAGGCGGGAGTGATAGTACTGGCAGGAGAGGGAGTAGTACTGGCAATCTGCAAAGTGTTTCCCAAAGTAAAGTTTGGATATATGAAAGTGGGGTTTGACGTAACGCTGGTTATAATTGCCTGTATTTTGTCGCTTTCCTTTACAGGACAGCTTCAGGGCGTGAGAGAAGGAACAGTGGCAGCGGCTCTTTTGGTTGGGATGCTTGCAAAACAACTGGGGAAATTGTTGTCAAAGTGGGAACTGGAAAAGGAATAGGTTGAATTGACGGTCATATATAACAATGCTATAACATACCCGGTATAAAATTTTGTCAATATAAGAAAAAGATATTGATATTTATTTTTAAATTTGCTATGCTAGTAACAGTTGGTTAGATACAACTAACCAAAATAAAAACACGCAGACAGCTTAACTGAAAGTAAAAGATATTTCCACAGATGTCAGCTTCTCTGGGAAAACAGATCGTAAGATATTATAGTTGTCTTCGGAAAAAAGGATGTTCGGCAACTTGTGGGATTGATAGGTACATAAAAGGGAAGGCGATAAACCTGATCAGCCGGCAGAGAGGAGGAATTTTATGTTTATGATACGGCCATACAGAGAGGAAGATGCAGGCGGCTGCGGGCAATGTTTTTACGAAGGCTTTTTCACCTGTCCCATTGATGAAAATGACAGGATTCTTTTGCGGGATTACGCTCAGGTCCTGATAGAAAAGTGCAGTTTTACCTATGTGGCGGAAACTTTAGATCACCAGATCGCAGGTTTTATCAGCGGAAATTACGGAAAAAAATTCCGTCCGCTGAAGACAGATTCTGACAGGTGCAAAAAGCATTATATGGCCTGGTGCCGGATGTTCCTGAAATTTTATCTGAAAGGGTATTGTTTGTCCGAAGCGTTTCAGAAACAGCTGGACAGCTTTATTTTACAGGCGCGTGAGCGGGAAGAGCAGTTTTTTGACGGATGTGATCTGGAGCTGGTGGCTCTTACTTCCAGAACAGATTACCGGAAAGGACTGGGAACGGTGCTGGTATCCAGATTTATGGACAGAGCGGGGAATGACGGGGCTGAAACTGTGCGGCTGTTGACGAATACTCTGGCATCCTGGAAATTCTATGAAAAGAGAGGGTTTACGAAAATCTTGGAAAAACCATTTCCGGACGGTTCCGGACAGAAAACAATTATTTATGAATACTGCCTCGGACAGAGAGAAAAATGAAATGTCCAGACAGCAAATCTGACTAGGGAGAATGCAGGATATGGAGATGAATGGAAGAAAAGGGAAGCCGGTCAGACTCGGTACACACGGAGAAAATTATGGGAACTGGATGTCCGCGCCGGTCTTTTATATGGTGGGTGCACTGGTTGTCTTCATGGCAGTCTTATGCGTTATATCGCATTTTATTCCCGGCATGAGGCTGATCGGGGTTCTGGCGCTGATCGCTGCGGTGGTTGTGCTGATCCTGCTTGCCTGGATCACATGGATCCGACGGCAGTATGCCTTTGACGGGGGAGGCATGATGGAAAAGGTTCATGAGGTTCTTCTGTCTTACCTGGATTTCGACGGAAAGGGGACGCTTCTGGAGGTAGGATGCGGATCAGGCGCACTCTCCATCCGGGCGGCGATTTCCTGGCCGGAGGCAGAAGTGACCGGCATTGATTACTGGGGTGCAGTCTACAATTACAGTCAGACCATGTGCGAGAGTAATGCCCGGAGCGAGGGCGTATATGAACGTTGCAGTTTTCTTCACGGCGACGCCCGGAAATTAGACTTTCAGGATGAAACCTTTGATGCCGTAGTAAGCAATTATGTCTATCATAATATCAACGGCGCGGACAAGCAGGGTCTTCTGCTGGAAAGCCTGAGAGTGCTGAAAAAGGGTGGCGTGTTTGCCCTTAACGATGACATGAAGCCCCGGATGTACGGAGATATGGAGGAGTTCGCAAAAAAACTGCGCAAAATGGGATACCGGGAAGTACGGATCATCGATACGGCACAGGAAGCCTTCGGCTCCCATCGCCGAGCCACGCTGATGATGCTGGGAAATTCCCGAATGATAGTAGGACAAAAATAAGACTGATAAATATACTGCCAGTCTTATATCAGAATATCCATTGACATGCCTGAATTTGTCTTTTATACATTTACAGCCGTGGAGACACGGCTCATTTTTCAACATGTAGTTAGAAATAACTAATTAAAGAAAGAAAAGACTAATTATGAAGAAACAGAAATCCAAGCGGTGGCTGCTGTTTATTCTTGCCGGAATTGCAGCTATTGCAGCCGCACTCCATATATATCTTCCCGATCTTCTGGACAACTTAAGATCAGCCCAAACCTATGATGACCTGCATCTACGCTGTATTTACGGTGCTGGGGATTTGCCTGACTTTAGTTTTCTTGACTTTTTTGCATGTAAATCCACTGATCCTTATATGGGGAACCTTCTTTCTGTTTTCACTTATTATAATTGTGCTGATAGCATAATGCATTTTCATGAAGATACCGGTATCCTGAAAAATATAGAGTATTTGGAATATTTTAATTCAGCTTTGTTTTATTTAGAAAAGAACTAAGCACCAGGGGAATTGTCGGCGCTTAGTTCTTTTCATCGTATCAGTGCTTTTATAGACCCATTTTCAGGGAAGGAATATTGTAGACATGTCTTATATGTCTTTCGTGTTCCAGGATGTGACTCTGTTCAATGATACTGTTATGAATAATATCCGACTTGGCAGTCCAAACGCAACAGACGAACAGGTGATTACTGCGGCAAAGGCAGCCTATTGTGATGAATTTGTACGTGAAATGCCGGACGGGTATCAGACGGTCCTCGGTGAAAACGGCAGCACGCTTTCCGGCGGTGAGCGTTAGCGGATTTCCATCGCCCGTGCCTTGCTGAAAAACGCGCCGATCATTCTGCTTGATGAAGCGACAGCATCCCTTGATCCGGAGAATGAAGTTCTGGTTCAAAAGGCCATTGCAAAACTGGTGGAGGACAAGACGGTCATTATGATCGCTCACCGGCTTCGTTCAGTAGTGGGCGCTGATCAGATATTTGTATTAGATGATGGGAAATTAGTAGAAAGTGGAACACATAGTGAGTTGATGGAAAAGAAAGGTTTATATCAGAGACTATATCATATTCAGCAGGAAAGCCTTGGCTGGGCTGTTCAAAAGTGTACTATTGATTTTGACTAAGGTAAAAAAATACCGAAGTTCAGTGTGTCTCGGTGGAACTTCGGTATTTTTTTCAGGAAACGTGCCCGAATATTATTGACGCCGGATTCCCCCTCTGGCAAGTATTTTTTCTTTTAGGTCGTGCGCATGGACAAATCCTTGAAGTTCAAGATCAATCACGGCTTTATTAAGTGCCTCGTGAAAATGAGATACCATTGCATCAAATCGTTTCATCGCCAGATTAGTACCTAATCCAATATGCTTTGATTGTGCTTCAAAAGACTGTTTTGTTATTTCATTGAGTTTATATATACCTCCGATGCTCAAAGCCATATTTTCTGTGCTGCTTTCATAGATTACTGTGCTGATGATATCATAGGCAGGGGCGAGACGTATTGATTTTAAATCCGGGCTGTATAATAGAGACAGATTTTTAATATGGTTATCGGTGTTCCCGATAAGATAGTTGTAAATACATATATCCCATAGCTTTAGCTGATCTGTCATTGGATCTGCTGAATAGGCGCGGAGTAATGCAAACATTCTATTAAGATAGTCTTCATGCTCCCTCTCATATTTATTTGCTGAAGCAATACCGAGTGCTTGAGCGAAATCTTCCTGATGAAGCCGGTAAGGAACGGAAAGTCCGTTTATTATTCTGGCATCGGGATGTATTTTTCGGTCATATCTTCTGGTCGCGAACAGGACATCACCGTCCGAAAAATCACCAATATTTACTATGAAACTTTCTGGTATATCTATTCCTAAATTACGTGCGGTGAGAAGACACAGCTGTTCATTGGCTACAATTTCTTGTAAACGCACATGGCTTTGCTTTACAATATGGGTGCTTGGAGCATCACCTACGGGAAGATACCACTGGTTGTTTTTTTCATCGTAATACAGACCGACTTTTCCTGAAGCTCCGGTAAGAGATAAATGTGATTTTGTGATTAACTGTGCAGATTCTGTAGCACCTTCTCTGGCTAGATTTTTCGCTTCAGCGTCTGTAAGCCTGCGATATTCAGGCGGAAGATGCGGACTGTTTTGTGCGACAATCCTTACAGCTCCGAGACACTCGTGTCCTAAACCTGCAAGGATAGACAAATAATCGTTCTCATCTACATGCATCCAGCTTGCTACACAACGACGGGTAAAACCTTCCGGAAGGAGACCGTCAAAAAATGTTTTTGTCTGTTCCGGAGAAAAGGCTGCTTTAGTAAGAGGCAAACTTATCGAAATGGGGCGGTTTTCCGGATTTAACAGATATTCGGGAGAGTATGTGAAACTCGCGCGTGCCGGAGTATCCCCAATGATATCCCCGACATAAATGCTTGTCCCGTTAATTTCTATAAATACCGTTAACTTATTGTTCATCTTATCCTCGCTTTTCTATCAATATATCTAATCCGAGTATATTAATGATTTTAAGTGTTTTTTCTAATTCGACCGTGGGCTTCCCGCGTTCCAGGTCAGAAATAAAGCTGACGCTGAATCCCGTGAATTCGGATAAATATGTCTGTGTATAGTGGAGCTCTTTTCTTCGGTCGCGTATTGCTTTGCCAAGCGATTTTGCATCAATTATTTTCATTTCCAACTTCCTTTTTAGCCGAGCGGCATGATTTTTTTAAGTGGTCAATAAATTAGCCGTTCGGCTTTATTCCATAAATTACCTCAAAATTTAGGCGAACGGCTAATTTTTAATATAGTATACTCTGAATTTATCTGTTTTGCAATGAGAAAGATTTTATTCTTGCTTACTGAAACAAATTGCAGGTGGTTTTTAATTGCCTACCCATTGTGTTTTTCACCAAAAAGCGTTATATTTTAGTTAGGCAAAACTAATCGAAGAAAGAGGGAATGAACCATGGGAAGGTATTATCGGTTGTCTAAGGCGTTGAGCGAAGCAGAAGCTTCAGAAATTATGCGTGAGGTCCGCGAAATTGAAGAAGTAGATGAGGCTGAGTATTCCGAGGGATATACCAAGATTCTCGTTTTCACTAATAAGGAAAAATATCCGGAGGTCATGACGAGGATTGTCAATATTGTCAGTCGTGTGGGGCAGGGATGCGAATTAAGCTTTGCCGGGTTTGCGGTCTGAAACAAAATAAAGACTACCGTTTTCATATCAAGTAGTCCTGTATTGGTATGCTTCTTGGCCTGCCAGCCTGCCTTGCAGTGGGAACAATCACAGCAATCCTCTGATCAGCCAGCAATAGAATCTAGACGGAGGGGTGCTCCCCAAAATCCAAATAAGGGTTGCAAAAGAGAAGAGACAGTTCGCCGGAGAATACAAGTCTTAAAAAAGCCCGAATTCTCCGGCAGGCAGACTCATACTTTTACAGTTTCCACCCCGCAGCTTCTTTCCTGACTCCCAGGAAATCCCGGTAGATCCCAGGTGTATCCTTGAGCTCCGCATGGGTTCCATTCTGCACGATCCGTCCTTCGTCCAGCACCAGGATCCGATCTGCTTTTTGTACGGTCTTGAGCCGATGGGCGATCATCAGGATTGTTTTATCACGCATCAGCTCTTCCATGGCTTTCTGAAGTTTATCTTCATTTTCCGGATCAACATTTGCCGTTGCTTCGTCAAAGATAATGATGGGTGCGTTTTTCAGCATTGCCCGCGCAATGGAGATGCGCTGTTTTTCACCGCCGGACAATGTGGCTCCGCCTTCCCCGATCACCGTGTCATAACCGTCCGGCAGATCGGAAATAAAATCATGGCAGCAGGCTTTTTTCGCAGCGGCAACAACCTGATCGTGGCTGGCATCCGGCTTCCCGAATTTGATATTGTTCTCAATCGTGTCTGCGAAGAGATATACATTCTGGAATACCATACTGATCTGATCCATGAGGGATTCCAGTGTA
>NZ_JAYAZJ010000136.1:0-32791 GCF_037273965.1 Claveliimonas sp.
GTAACACTTTTAAAAAGTGTTACGTCCCAAACTGCATATTTCATCATAAAATCCCGGATAGGAAACGTCCACGCACTGGGCGTTTTGTATAATGGTCTCCCCTTCCGCTGCAAGGGCCGCCACTGTAAATGCCATGGCAATCCGGTGATCAAGGAAGCTGTCGATTGCGGCGCCCTTCAATGCTTTTCCGCCGTGGATGATCATGCCGTCATCAGTGGGAATGACATCAGCGCCCATAGCCTGAAGTCCGCGGGTGATGCTGTCGATCCGGTTGCTTTCTTTGACTTTCAGTTCAGCGGCATCGGAGATGACAGTGGTACCTTTGGCGTATGCTGCAAGAACAGCGATAACCGGCAGCTCGTCAATGAGAGTAGGGATATCAGATCCGCCAATGGCTGTGCCGTGAAGAGGAGAGTAGTTTACCAGCAGATCAGCGGTAGGCTCACCGGCAGAAACATGCTGATTGATGCAGGTGATGTCAGCGCCCATTTCCCTGCATATTTTCAGGATGCCGGCCCGGGTGGGATTGATCCCGGTGTTTTTGATAAGAAGCCGGGAGCCGGGGATCAGAAGGGCAGCAGCAATGAAATAGGCTGCTGAGGAAATGTCTCCGGGTACCCGGATATCCTGGGCAAAAAGTTCCCGGCAGGGCTGGATGGAGGCGCACCAGGAACCATTCTCATTTTGATGCGAGGAAACGTCGGCACCAAAGCCGGACAGCATGGATTCCGTATGATTTCGGGAAAGCGCGGGCTCTGTCACCTCTGTGGGGGAGTCTGCATACAGCCCGGCCAGAAGGACGGCAGATTTTACCTGGGCAGATGCAACTTTGGAGTTATACCGGATCCCATGAAGCTTTCCGGGGGAGATGCCAAGGGGCGCACAGCCATTTCCGGAAATGCTTTTAATAGAAGCGCCCATCTGGGACAGAGGCTCGATGATCCGATTCATCGGCCGCCGGTTCAGAGAGTCGTCCCCTGTCAAAATGCAGCTGAAATCCTGTCCTGCCAGAATACCGGAGATCAGCCGGGTAGTTGTTCCGCTGTTTCCCGTATACAAAGGTCCATCCGGCTGCTTCAATCCATGGAGCCCCTGGCCATGTACAAGAAGTTCCGGTGAAAAAGAATTGTCGGAACGTACGCTGGAAGAGTCTGCATATTCTATACGTATCCCCATTTTCTGAAAACATTCTATTGTAGACAGGCAGTCCGCTCCGGGCAGAAATCCCTGTATCCTTGTGGTTCCCTTTGCAATGGCGCCCAGCATAACGGCGCGGTGAGAAATAGATTTATCGCCGGGAATGCGGATAGTTCCGGACAGCGGGTGCATTGCGGGAGTGATCAACTGATTGTGTGTAAACTTACCGTTCATAAACAATATACCTGTATTTCTGCAGAAGTTCCGACGCCTTTCTTGAGGAGGCGTCATCGTAAAATTCTATGCGCAGAACCCCTTCTTCAAATTCGCGGTTGTGAATGATGCCGATGTTTTTCAGGTTGATGTTATTGGAAGCAAGAATGGTGGCAATTGTTGCAATCCCTCCGGCTTCGTCAATGATATCACAGTAAACGGCAAATACTTTTTTGATGGGTCCTGATGATCCGCCGGGAATCGAATTTCTATAATTCCTTGAACTGTCGAAAAGATGGTAAAGGGCCTGTTCATCCCCTTCGTCTACCGATGCTTTTGCCTCTTCCAGTACAGAAATATACTGTTCCAGAATATGAGAGATATTCTCTTTGTTTTTCAGACAGATATGCTGCCACATGGTAGGCGAGGAGGAGGCGATCCGCGTGATATCTTTAAAACCTCCGGCTGCCAGCTGTTTCATCAGCTCATCCGGCGTATCTGCATCTCTTACCAGGCAGACGAGGGTGGAGGCGATAATGTGGGGAAGGTGGCTGATAGCGGCTGTGATCTGATCATGGAGATGATAGTCCAGCACAACCGGCAGCGCCTTCAGGCTTTCAATAAAATTCTGAAATTCCGAAATCTTCTCTTCAGGGACTTCCTGGGCAGGAGTCAGGATATAGTAGGCATTTTCGATCAGCATTGCCTTGGAATTGGTATATCCGCTTTTTTCAGAGCCGGCCATAGGATGTCCGCCAATGAAATACTTCCCTAATTTCAGTTTTTTAATTTCCTGATGGATGCTTGTCTTCACGCTGCCTACATCCGTCAGAATGCATCCCTCTTTCAGATAACAGGCAACCTGCTTAAGATAAGCATTATTATAGGAAACAGGGGCGCATAAGAAAATATAGTCGCATCCCCGGAAACTGTCGTCAATATGAACGGCGGCAACGTCGATCACAGACTCCTGGGTAGCAAGTGCCAGCGTTTCTTTGTTTTTGTCAAATGCGGTAATGGTATATTCCGGATAATACTGCCGGATTGCCCGGGCAATGGAGCCGCCGATCAGCCCAAGTCCGATAAAACCGATTTTTTTGCGTCTTACCTCAGCAGACGATAAAAAGGAGTGTGTAAATTCATTCATAAATTGCTAAAGTCCTCTCTGATAGCTGTAGTCAGATGAAATGATCTTTCATCACAATTAGTTAAATTTTACTATGTCCGCCGGGGCTTGTCAAAGACCAGGTGATATTTAAATCTGACTGAATGGAAAAAAATTTCCTCAAGACAGAATTGTATATTAATACCAGGCAGTATTTTGTAAAATGTGCATGAAATAGTTGTAAAAACAGTTTTTTTTTAGTACAATATACCCATGAGATTTTACAAAACAAGGAGGCAGCCATATGAAGGTTTACAGAACGGACGAAATCAGGAACGTGGTTCTTTTGGGACACGGAGGATGCGGAAAGACAAGCCTTGTTGAGGCAATGGCTTACGTATCGGGAGCCACCAGCCGTATGGGAAAGGTAGCCGACGGCAATACGATCAGTGATTTTGATAAAGAGGAACAGAAGCGGGGATTTTCTATCAGCACAACACTGGTACCCATCGAGTGGGAAAAAGCAAAGATCAATATTCTGGATACGCCGGGATATTTCGACTTTGTCGGAGAAGTGGAGGAAGCGGTCAGTGCAGCTGACGCCGCAGTTATTGTTGTTTCCGGAAAAGCAGGTGTAGAGGTAGGAACGGAGAAGGCCTGGGCACTCTGCGATAAATACAATCTGCCCCGCATGGTTTATGTGACAGAGATGGATGTGGATGATGCCAGCTTCCGTGAAGTGGTACAGCAGCTGACAGACCGGTATGGAAAGGTGATCGCGCCTCATTTTCAGCCGATCCGCGAAAATGAAAAGTTAGTAGGCTATGTAAATGTTATCAAGAATGCAGGAAGACGTTATACAGGCATCGGCCAGAGAGAAGAGTGCGAGATTCCGGATTACTGTAAACCAAACCTGGAAATCTACAGGGAAAAACTTCTTGAAGCAGTAGCAGAGACAAGTGAAGAATTTATGGAACGGTATTTTGCCGGAGAAGAATTTTCAATAGAAGAAATCAGGGCGGCAATGCGTACTGAGGTTATGGACGGCGATATTGTTCCGGTGGCAATGGGATCCAATATTCAGGCACAGGGAGTTGCCAACCTCCTTTCTGATATTGTTCGTTTCTTCCCAAGCCCGGACTGCAGAAAATGTGCGGGACTCAACAAAACAACAAATGAGATCTTTGAAGCAGACTACAATTTTTCCGCAGCAAAGAGCGCGTATGTATTTAAAACAATGGTGGATCCGTTTATCGGTAAATATTCCTTCGTTAAAGTATGCTCCGGCGTTCTGAAGGGAGATGATGTTCTCTACAATACTACTTCAGAGACAGAGGAAAAACTTGGAAAGATCTATACAATGTGCGGAAACAAGCCGGTTGAGGTAAGCGAGATGTTTGCCGGAGACATCGGCGCCATCGCAAAGCTTTCCAGCACAAAGACCGGGGATACACTGTCCGCGAAATCCAGTCAGATCGTATACGGAAAGACAGATTATTCCAAACCATATACATATATGAAGTATGTAGTGAAAAATAAAGGCGACGAGGACAAAGTATCACAGGCGCTGCAGAAAATGATGGCAGAGGATGTTACGCTTCGCGCAGTCAATGACAGCGAAAACCGGCAGAGCCTGATCTATGGTATGGGAGATCAGCACCTGGAGGTAGTTGCAAGCAAGCTCCTTGCAAGGTATAAATGCGAGATTACTCTGGAGACGCCGAAGGTTGCTTTCCGGGAAACTATCCGTAAAAAATCCGATGTTGATACAAAGTATAAGAAACAGTCCGGAGGACACGGACAGTATGGACATGTTAAAATGCGTTTTGAGCCGTCCGGCGATCTGGAGACTCCTTATGTATTTGAAGAAGAAGTAGTTGGAGGCGCTGTTCCGAAGAACTACTTCCCGGCAGTAGAGAAGGGACTGCAGGAATCTGTCCTGAAAGGACCTCTGGCAGGATATCCTGTTGTAGGCGTGAAGGCAGTTCTCTATGACGGATCTTACCATCCTGTAGATTCTTCAGAAATGGCGTTCAAGACAGCAACGATCCAGGCATTTAAGAAAGGTTTCATGGAGGCAGGCCCCGTTCTGCTTGAGCCGATCGCTTCTGTGAAGGTCACAGTCCCGGATGAGTATACCGGAGATATTATGGGTGATCTGAATAAGAGAAGAGGCCGTGTGCTTGGTATGAACCCGGTAAGCGGCGGTTATCAGGTAGTTGAAGCAGATGTGCCGATGACAGGTCTGTTCGGATATTGTACAAATCTTCGTTCCATGACAGGCGGACGCGGTACGTATGAGTATGAATTTGCCCGCTATGAGCAGGCCCCGTCTGATGTACAGGAAGCAGAGATTGCAAAGAGAGCTGCAGAAGAGGCATAAGATAACCTAAAACAAAGTGATTTAAGAGATATTTCAGGGAGGAAATTCCTTTCCTGGAATGTCTCTTTTTTCTATTGCAGTATAATACTAAAAGTGCTATAATCCACTTGCCATAATATCAGGGCAAGAAAAAACCTATAGAAAAACTACATAAAAAAGAGGGAAAAACGGTGAAGATAGTTATCATTGGAGATGGAAAGGTAGGCCATAAACTGACTGCCCAGCTTTCCGAAGAGGATTATGATATTGTGTTGATCGACCAGAATGAAGGCAGACTGAAGGAAGCGCTGAATCGCATGGATATATTCTGTATTACAGGAGACGGCGCAAATGTTGAAGTTCAGAAGGAAGCGGACGTTCCGCATGCCGATCTGGTGATTGCCTGTGCATCTACAGACGAGTTGAATATGTTAAGCTGTCTCCTTGCCAAGCGTTTGGGGGCAAAGCATACGATTGCCAGAGTAAGGAATCCCATCTATTATAAACAGATCGGGTTGCTCAAAGAGGATCTGCATCTTAGTATGGCTGTAAATCCGGAACTTGCAGTTTCTCATGAGATTGCAAGAGTACTTCTTTTTCCGGATACCAGCAAGGTGGAAACTTTTGTAAAAGGCCGGGTGGAGTTGGTGGAATTTCCCATTCGTGCTGAGAGCCGCCTGAAAGATCTTTCATTGGCAGAGATTTACCGGAGATATCAGATCAAGATACTGGTATGTGCAGTAAAGCGTGGAAATGATGTATTTATTCCGGATGGAGAAACAGTGTTAAGAGAAGGGGATAAGATCCATATGGCTGCTACCCATAAGGAGCTGGAGTCATTTTTTAATGCCCTTGGAAAGAGAAGCGGAAAAGTAAAAAATGTGCTGATCTGCGGAGGCGGCAGCGTAAGCTATTATCTGGCAAGCCAGCTCGGATCAGACAGGATGAATGTAAAGATCATCGAGAAGGATTATAATAAATGTGAAAAGCTCTGTGAAATGCTGCCGGACGCAACGATCATCCATGGAGATGCTACAAATCACGACCTTTTGATCGAAGAGGGGATTGAGCATGCTGATGCCCTTGTGGCTCTGACAGGAATGGATGAAGAAAATATTATCATGGCGCTGTTTGCGAAAACAAAAAATGTGCCGAAGATCGTTGCTAAGGTTAATGAGGATTCCAGGGCACAGATGGTGGAAGGACTGGGAATTGACAGTATTGTGTCGGCAAAGAGTGCAACTGCCGATGTGATTCTAAGCTATGTGAGGGCAAGGCGTAAATCCTTAAAAAGTGCCAACGTGGAAGCTCTGTACCGACTGGTAAACGGTAAAGTTGAAGCATTGGAATTTATTATCCGGAAGGAATGTGAATACACCAACATCCCTCTGAAAGATCTGAAGACAAAGAAAAACTATCTTATTGCCTGCATCGGGAGAAAGGGAAAAATCCGGATTCCCAATGGTGATGATCATATTGAAGTCGGGGACAGCGTTGTAATCGTAACAACAGAGCGGGGAGTCAATGACCTGAAGGATATGCTGGAGAAATAGAGGGAAACAAAAAATGAACAGGAAGATGATTTTACATATTCTCGGTAAAATGATGGGAGTGGAGGGGCTTCTCCTTCTGATCCCGGCGCTTGTAGGATTGATCTATCAGGAAAAATGTGCGGTTTATTTTGTTATTACGGCCGCGGTGCTGGCAGTTATTTTCCTGCTGACAGGAAGAAAGAAACCGGAAAATACGATGCTTTACGGAAAAGACGGTCTGCTGATCGTTTCATCAGCCTGGATCTTGTGGTCGCTTTTTGGAGCACTTCCGTTTTTCCTTTCCGGATCGATCCCGAATTATATGGATGCATTTTTTGAAACCGTATCCGGATTTACCACGACAGGATCTACGATTCTGAAGGACGTGGAAGTGCTTCCGCAGTGTATGACTTTCTGGAGAAGTCTGACACACTGGGTAGGCGGAATGGGTGTGCTCGTTTTTGTTATGGTGCTGACGAACCTGGACAAGCAAAGTTCCATTCATCTGATGCGCGCGGAAGTACCAGGGCCAGAGAAAGATAAACTGGTTCCAAAATCACGGACAACAGCGCAGATCCTTTACGGAATGTATTTTATTTTGACGGCGATCCAGGTTGTTCTTCTGCTTTTGGGAGGAATGAATCTTTTTGATTCTCTGATCCATGCATTTGGGACAGCGGGGACAGGCGGATTTTCCAATTATGCAGACAGTGTGGGGCATTTCAACAGCGCCTATCTGGATGGAGTGATCAGTGTATTTATGATTCTGTTCGGAATCAACTTTAACCTGTACTTTTTCCTGGCGGTCCGTGAATTTAAACTGGTATTTAAAAATGAAGAATTAAGGGCGTATCTGCTCATCATATCAGGTGCGGTCGTAATGATAATGATCAATATTTATCCCATATACGGGTCTGTGGCCGAAGCATTCCGCTATTCGGCATTTCAGGTAGCATCGATCATTACCACTACCGGATACGCTACAGCAGATTATATGCTGTGGCCGGAGTTTTCCAGGTGTGTGCTTGTAGCACTGATGATCATTGGAGGCTGTGCGTCTTCCACAGGAGGCGGAATCAAAGTATCAAGACTTTTGATCTCCCTGAAAAGTATTTATAAAGAAATCAAACAGATGCTGCACCCTAAGTCAGTAAATGTAGTAAAGCTGAATAAAAAGAAGCTGGGTGAGGATACAATAAGAAATGTCTATGTATATCTGCTTGCCTATATTACCCTTGCGATCGTATCAGTTTTGATTGTTTCACTGGATAATTTTGATTTTGAAACGACAGTCGGTTCGGTGATCACAGCGCTGGGTAATGTTGGCCCCGGCCTTGGTATGACCGGGCCGGTGGGAAGTTTTGCAGACTATTCACTTCTGGCAAAATTTGTGTTTTGTTTAGATATGTTGGCCGGAAGGCTTGAAATCTTCCCGTTTTTAATGTTATTCTCTTATGTATGGAGAAAAAAATTTTAAGACTCCATAAAAAGGAGGAATTATGAAAACAAGCAGAAAAGTATTGCTGGGGATGATTGTCCTGATCCTTGCAGGAATCTACTATTATGTAGCGCTCCCGGCAATTAATATCCACTCGTCGGACGTCTGGTTTTTTGCGCTGTTCCTTCTTGCTGTACTTGCAGTTGCCTATGCAGTAAGAAAACGATTGGGAAGAACAGAACTGAAGCAGTCCAGAGTCATGAAAATTTTCGGGATTTTGATCCTGATTATCGGAGTGGTTTATCTGGCAGGGACACTCCTGTCCTCACCTATTATTAATGCGAAAAAATATCAAAGTCTTTTAAAGGTAGAGGAACGAGAATTTACCAAAGACATCGAAGAAGTTTCTTTTGACAAAATACCGCTTCTTGATAAGGATTCTGCTGAAATTCTCGGC
This sequence comes from Claveliimonas sp., assembly GCF_037273965.1. Classification (NCBI taxonomy): domain Bacteria; kingdom Bacillati; phylum Bacillota; class Clostridia; order Lachnospirales; family Lachnospiraceae; genus Claveliimonas; species Claveliimonas sp. The sequence goes on from NZ_JAYAZJ010000136.1 coordinate 8,245, forward strand.
GACAGAAAAATGGGAAGCATGGTGGACATGGTATCACAGTTTGAGGCAGATAATATCTACAGTCAGATCAACTACCAGGACAGACCGGTGAGAGTATCTCCTCTGAAATATGCAAGTCCCATTAAGTGGCTGACAAATCAGTCGGAAGGAATACCGGCCTATATCATGATCGATATGACGAATCAAAATACAGAGCTGGTTAAATTGGAGGAAGGTATCAAATATTCCACAAGCGAATACTTTAACAGGAATATATACCGTCATTTGCGGTTTGCTCATCCGACCTATATTTACGGGGAACTGAGCTTTGAAATTGATGATGAAGGAGTTCCATATTGGATCGCTCCGGTGAAAAAATTTAATATTGGATTATTTGGAGGAGAAACAGTAGGAAAGGTCGTACTCTGTAATGCAATTACAGGGGAAACGACAACCTATGATGTGGAAGATGCGCCACAGTGGATTGACCGTGCCTATTCCGCAGATCTTCTGGTGGAACTGTTCAATTATTACGGTACGTTGAAGCATGGATTCTTCAATAGTATTTTAGGGCAGCGGGATTGTCTGCGGGCTACAGAAGGATATAATTATCTGGCCCTGGATGATGATGTGTGGATGTATACCGGCGTGACCTCAGTAAATGGAGATCAGTCCAATGTAGGATTCGTTCTTGCAAACCAGAGGACAATGGAAACAAGGTACTATGAAGTGGAAGGTGCAACAGAGGCAGCGGCCATGGCGTCTGCCGAAGGACAGGTGCAGAATCTGAAATACACGGCCACTTTTCCGATGCTGCTTAATGTGGCAGATGAACCGACATATTTTATCGCACTGAAAGATGATGCCGGACTGGTAAAAAAATATGCCCTTGTCAATATTCAGAAATATCAGATTGTGGCAGTGGGAGACAGTGTAAATGAATGTGAGGAAAGCTACAGAAATCTCCTTGTGAAAAATGGAATTACAAAAGAAAAAGAGGATACCCGGCAGGAAAAGAGCATAAGCGGCAAGATTACGAAAATTGCTCAAGGCGTCGTGGATGGAAATTCTCACTACTATATTATGCTTGACAGTTCAGACCAGATTTTTGACGTATCGGTAGTGGATCATATCGACATCATTCGATATGAAGAAGGACAGACAATTACAATGGAGTATAAAGAAGATACTCCTGCCAATACGGTAACGGCTATCCGTTAGACAGGCGAGGAAAAGATGGGATGAGAGAACAATGGAATTAAGTATACTGCTGGCGGAGCAGATCGCAGCGCTCTTTTTGATGGGGCTGGTAGGTTATCTGTCCGTGAAATCCGGAAAATTCAGAGAATATGAAAGCCGGATCATTTCAAATCTGGTAGTGTATATCTGTTCTCCTTGTGTGATCATTGATGCATTTCAGATCGATTTTACTGCAGATAAGGTCAAGGGGCTCCTTCTGGCCGGAGGGGCTTCGGTACTGGTGCATATTATTTTGATCGGTGGAGGGAAGCTTCTATCGAAACCGTTCCATTTGAATGGGATTGAGAAAGCTTCAGTGGAATACAGTAACTCCGGCAATCTGATCGTTCCCCTGGTGGGAGCAGTACTTGGAGCAGAGTGGGTATTTTACACAACTGCATTTATGATCGTACAGACGATACTTATCTGGACCCATGGGCAGTCAGTGATCTGTCAGGGACTGGAGATGAATTACAGGAAAATATTACTGAATCCGAATATCATTGCGATTATAACAGGACTGTTTTTGTTCCTTACGAAAATACGCCTGCCTGTGATCGTAAATGAGTGTATCAGTGGATTTGGGGATATGATAGGACCTGCAAGCATGATGGTTGTGGGAATGATCATTGGAAATGTAGATCTGAAATGGGTGTTTTGCCAGAAAAGGCCATATTTTATCTGCTTTTTACGGCTGATTTTCTTTCCGATGATCATTATACTGATTTTTGCATGCAGTGGAATCCGAAATCTTCATCCGGATGCTGAATATATCCTGATGATCGTCATACTGGCAGCCAGCGCTCCGGCAGCGGTTATGGTGACACAGCTTGCGCAGATACATGACAGAGATGCCATATATGCCAGTGTAATAAATGTTATGTCTGTAATTTTCTGTATTGTTACTATGCCTTTGATGCTGCTCTTTTATGAAGAGCTTATCTAAAAGGTAAAAAATAAAAACAATCATACAAAGGATGGAAAAAAATTATGGGAATCACAGAGGTTTTGCAGTTGCTAGGGGGACTTGCACTTTTCCTGTACGGTATGCAGATGATGAGTACCGGTCTGGAAACAGCGGCAGGAAACAAAATGAAGACAATCCTGGAAAAACTTACTTCTAACCGGATCAAAGGTGTTATTGCAGGTGCGATCATTACCGCAGTTATTCAGTCGTCTTCAGCAACCACAGTCATGGTTGTGGGATTTGTAAATTCAGGACTTATGACTCTTAGACAGGCTGTATGGGTAATTATGGGAGCCAATATCGGTACAACCATTACCGGACAGCTGATCGCTCTCGATGTAGGGGCTATGGCGCCGTTTTTTGCATTTGTCGGCGTGGCGTGCATCATGTTTGTGAAAAAAGAAAAAGTAAGACATATCAGTGAAGTGATCGCCGGATTCGGTGTGCTCTTCATCGGTATGGATATGATGGGGGCTGCTATGGTTCCTCTCCAGAGCTCGGAAGTGTTCATTAACTTTATGACAACCTTCCAGAATCCGCTGGCAGGAATTGCAATGGGTGCGATCTTCACCGCGATCATCCAGTCCTCTTCCGCGTCAGTAGGTATTCTGCAGGCGCTTGCTACAGCTGGACTTGTTCCTCTTTCCAGTGCGGTATATATTCTGTTTGGACAGAATATAGGAACATGTATTACAGCGGTTCTGGCGTCTATCGGAACAAAGACGAACGCGAAGAGAACCACGATCATTCATTTAATGTTCAATATTATCGGTTCTGTTTTATTTACAATTATTTGTATAGTGACACCATTCACATCTTTGATGGCACAGACAGCACCGGGTAACCCGGCTGCACAGATCGCCAATGTGCATACGACGTTTAATATTGTGACAACACTGCTCCTTCTGCCATTCGGAACTTATATGGCGAAGCTGGCAGAGAAAATCCTTCCGGAGAGCGAAAAAGAGAAGGAGGAAGTCAAACGTCTCAAATATATTGTTCCCTTTGAGACCAATTATCAGGTGGGACATGCAGCAATCGTACAGACACAGGTTGAGAAGGAAGTTGACCGTATGACAGGTATGGTCCGTAAAAATGTAGAGGAGAGTTTTGATGCCCTCTTAAACAATGATGTTGAGAAGCGGGAAGAGATTGATGAGAGGGAAGAATACATTGACTACCTCAATGTGGAGATATCCCGTTATATTGTCCATGTAATGTCTACAGAGGCCGGCAGTCAGGATTTGGTAAATATCAACGGCTACTATACTGTAGTGGGCAATCTGGAACGAATTGGCGATCATGCGATGAATATTGCGGGATATGCATCTAATCTGAAAAAGTGGAAACAGACTTTCTCCGAGGAAGCGCTTTCCGAAGTGCGGGCGATGCGTGACATGTGTCTGAAAACGATCGATACATTGGAAGGATTTACGCGGGGAGAGAAGGAAAAGATTCTGGAGCGCACAGCACAGAATGAGCAGAGGATTGACGATATGAGGGATGAATACCGTGACAAACAGGTAAACCGCATGCAGAAAGGAACCTGCCAGGCAGATACAGGTATTATCTATTCCGAAATCCTTACAGATTTTGAGCGAATCGGAGATCATGCGCTGAATATTGCACAGAAATATAATGAGATAGCATAGAAGGAAAACTTCTTTTTACAGATCGGGGACAGAGTATTTTGCAAATACTCTGTCCCCAACGTTATTTTACGGTCTAAAAAAGGTCCTGTGTCAATCATTTTCATTTGCACAGAACCTTTTTGTTTTCCCCAACTTTTTAATTTAATACCTTACAGGTCTCTGAAAGATTGATTCCTGTGAGATCATCCTTTCCGGCGCTGATGCTGACGTAAAAATCAATGTCGCATTGTGCGGAAATCTTTTCCAGACGTTCTACGAATTTTGGCATGTCCTCTGATTTGATGTGGTCGCGTTTCAAAATTCCATCGATAAAGATACACTCTACATCGTGATTAGCACTGTACATTCCGTACAGGAAACCGATATATTCATCAATATTTGTGATCGCATCATAGTCGTCCATACATACAACCCGAATATCAAATGCTACGCTGCTTGTATCACGATGACTGTTTTTGATAAAAACTACATTCCCGCTGCATGCCTTTGCCTGTTGATTTGCAAGATCGATCATCTGCTGTGTCTTACCGCTGCCTTTCGGCCCTGTCAATAAATTTACCATGGGAAACACTCCTTTTTTATGTATTTGACATACGTATTTTCTTAACATTTATTATACATGAATTTAATGAGAGAAACAATACTTAATTCCAGAAGTCTGTCTTGTCTTTCAGGGCAATATCTGCAGCTTTGAAGACCGGATTTTTGCCGGCTTTTTTCTGTTTGATATAATCCTGCAGACAATGTACGGCAGGTCCGCCCAGCAGGATGATGACAGGCAGGTTGATCAGTGCCAGAAAGCCCATGATTACGTCTGCTGTACTCCATGCTACGCTAAATTCCATTAAGGATCCGCCAAATACTACAACTGCTGCAAACAGACGGAAAACAGTCAGAAGTTTTTTGCCCGGTTTTTTATCACAGAGATAACCAAGGCCCATTTCTGCATAAAAGTAATTTCCGATCAGAGTTGTAAAGGCAAAAAGGAACAGGGCTACCGTGATGAAAACAGTACCAAAGGATCCAAGAGATTCCGCTGCCGCAGTCTGGACCCAGGGCATACCTTTGAGTTCATCACTGGGAGCTACCCCAGAGCAAAGAAGCATAAATGCCGTTGCGGAGCAGATCAGGATTGTGTCAATGAATACAGAAAGCATCTGGACAAGTCCCTGTTTTACAGGGTGGGATACGGATGCGCTTGCAGCGGCGTTAGGAGCGGAACCGACACCGGCTTCATTGGAGAAAAGTCCTCTTTTGATACCCTGCATGATGCAGGATCCTGTAAAGCCTCCAAAGATAGCCTTTAAGTCAAAAGCATTGGAGAAAATATCTGCAAACATCTGCGGTATAAGATTAAAATGTGTTACAACGATAAACAGCGCTACAGCAAGATAAAAAATACCCATAAAAGGAACAAGGATTCCGGTGATTTTGGAAATCTGTGTACTTCCGCCAAATACACACAGGCAGAAAATAACTGCAAGAATACCTCCAACTACCATCGGAGTCGTGGATTCATTAAAAAAACTGTAAGTACGGAAGGAGTCAGTGATGTTGAAAGATGCTACAAGATTGAAACCAACCATGTAGGTCATGATCAAAAAGACAGCAAACAAGGCCCCCAGCCATCGTTTTTTCAGAACTGCCTGGATATAGTAGGCAGGCCCGCCATAGCAGGTTCCGTCTTGAGCTTTTCTTTTGTAGATCTGTGCCAGAGTACTCTCAATAAACGCAGAGGCACTGCCGAGAAGAGCAGTTACCCACATCCAGAAGACAGCTCCGGCGCCGCCAAGGCATATGGCCGTAGAAATACCGGCAATGTTTCCCGTTCCTACTCTGGAAGCGGTGGATACCATCAGAGCCTGAAAAGAAGAAAGACCGTTTTCGTCATTTTTGGGTTCCATTACGACGCGGATAGACTCACCCAGCATGCGAAATTGTACGAAACGTGTCTTGAAAGTAAAGTAGATCCCTGTACCAAGAAGCAGGACAATCAGAATGTAGCTGTACAAAAGATCGCTCAAAGTGTTGATGATTTGTGCAAACATGTTCAAACCTCTCTTTCCTGTTGTGTTGGATTCTATAATCGGTCATTTTGGCAGGAAATATGCGCTTCCTCTAAAATGGCCATGCTTATATATCATAATAGAAAGAAGCGGGGTTTGTCCAGCAAAACCGGGAAATTTTCTTACATATTATTAAAGATAATTGCCGGGGAAAACTTGACAGGAAAAACTCGTATGGTAAAATTAAAAGATAGTGTATACTCTTGGCTGTATATGCATTTATCAAGGAAGAGTATTTACGCGTATGCATGATTTAGGAGGAATGAATAATGGCTGTACCTTATAATCATAAGGCGATTGAGAAAAAATGGCGGGAAAACTGGGAGAAAAATCCAGTTAACGTCAAAGTAGATAAGACTGGCAAAGAGCGCGAGAAATATTACTGCCTGGATATGTTTCCGTATCCATCAGGAAATGGCCTCCACGTAGGACACTGGAGAGGATATGTTATTTCTGATGTGTGGAGCAGATACAAATTATTGCAGGGATATTATATTATTCATCCCATGGGATGGGATGCGTTCGGACTTCCGGCAGAAAACTATGCGATCAAGATGGGAGTACATCCGGCAAAATCTACTGCAGAAAATGTAAAGCACATCAAAGAGCAGATCAACCAGATCGCAGCGTTGTATGACTGGGATATGGAAGTCAATACAACGGACCCGGAATTTTATAAATGGACACAGTGGATCTTTGTGAAAATGTTCAAAGAGGGTCTGGCATATGAAAAAGAATTTCCGATCAACTGGTGTCCGTCCTGTAAGACAGGTCTTGCAAATGAAGAGGTTGTAAACGGAAAATGTGAAAGATGCGGTACGGAAGTGACGAAGAAAAACCTCCGTCAGTGGATGCTGAAGATCACCGCTTATGCAGAGCGTCTTTTAAATGATCTGGACAAGCTTGACTGGCCGGAGAAAGTGAAAAAGATGCAGTCTGACTGGATCGGTAAATCCTACGGAGCGGAAGTGGATTTCCCGGTAGAAGGACGGGACGATAAGATCACAGTCTACACCACAAGACCGGATACGCTGTACGGCGCTACTTTCATGGTACTTGCTCCGGAACATAAGCTGGCGGCAGAGCTCGCTACACCGGAATATAAAGAGGCGGTTGACCAGTATATTTATGAGGCATCCATGAAGTCAAACGTGGATCGTCTGCAGGATAAGGAGAAGACAGGCGTTTTTACAGGAAGTTATGCCATCAACCCGCTGAACGGAGAGAAGACGCCGATCTGGCTGTCCGATTATGTACTGGCGGATTATGGTACAGGAGCGATCATGTGCGTACCTGCCCATGATGACCGTGACTTTGAATTTGCTACCAAATTCGGAATCCCGATCGTTCAGGTTATTTCCAAAGACGGTAAAGAAATAGAAAATATGACAGAGGCGTATACCGAGGCATCAGGAATCATGATCAATTCCGGCGAGTGGAACGGAATGGAATCTTCTGTGCTGAAAAAGGAAGGCCCGCATATTATAGAGAAAAAGGGAATCGGACGAGCTACGGTAAATTACAAGCTGCGTGACTGGGTATTTTCCCGTCAGCGTTACTGGGGAGAACCGATCCCGATCGTACACTGTCCGGACTGCGGCGCTGTGCCGGTACCGGAAGAGGAGCTGCCGCTCCGTCTGCCGGATGTGGAGTCCTATGAGCCTACAGGTACAGGAGAGTCACCGCTTGCAGGTATCGAGGAATGGGTAAACTGTAAGTGTCCGGTATGTGGAAAACCAGCTAAGAGAGAGACAAATACCATGCCGCAGTGGGCAGGATCTTCCTGGTATTTCCTGCGCTATGTGGATAATCACAACAGCGAGGAGCTTGTATCAAGGGAGAAGGCAGATGCGCTGCTTCCGGTAGATATGTATATCGGCGGTGTAGAGCATGCGGTGCTCCATCTGCTCTATTCCAGATTTTACACAAAATTCCTGTGTGATATCGGAGTGATCGATTTTGACGAGCCGTTTACAAAGCTGTTCAATCAGGGAATGATCACCGGAAAGAATGGTATCAAGATGAGCAAATCCAAAGGAAACGTCGTATCTCCGGATGATCTGGTAAGAGATTACGGATGCGATTCTCTTAGAATGTATGAGCTGTTTGTAGGTCCGCCGGAACTGGATGCCGAGTGGGATGACAGAGGAATCGACGGAGTATATCGTTTCCTGAAGAAAGTATGGAACCTCCTTCAGGACAGCAAGGAGAAAGAGATCGAGGCGTCAAAGGATATGGTAAAAGAACGTCATAAACTGATTTATGATGTTACAACTCGTCTGGAGAGCTTCAGCCTCAATACAGTTATTTCCGCATTTATGGAACATACAAACAAGCTGACAGAGATCGCGAAGAAAGCCGGCGGCGTAGACAAAGAGACATTGGAAGCTCTGGCTGTGCTCCTTGCTCCGTTTGCACCTCATATGGCAGAGGAAATGTGGGAAGAGCTGGGACATGAAGAGACTGTATTCCATGCAGGATGGCCGTCCTACGATAAAGAAGCTATGAAGGACGATGAGATTGAGATCGCTGTCCAGATCAATGGAAAAACAAGAGCAGTCGTATCACTTCCTGCAGAGATTTCTAAAGAAGAAGCCCTGGAGAAAGGAAAAGAAGCTGTCAAAGACAAACTGACCGGAACCATTGTAAAGGAAATCTATGTGCCGGGAAGAATTATAAATATTGTACAGAAGTAATTGAAAAGAAATTTTCATAATAGAATACGATGCTTAGAAATATTAAAGCATTTGGTGAAAATCGCAGGTTACGAGTATTTCATCAGTGGAATGACGCAGATAATAGAAATGTTATCTGCGTTATTTTTGTGATAAATGATGTAAATAATTACAAAGTATAATATTATGAAGGAATAGAGAAAGTAAGATTTGAGGAGATAAGAATATGAATGAATATAGCTATGTTACCTTAAGACAAAAGCCGGAATTGAAAGAAGCCGCTGCCGCATGGTTTCATGACAAATGGGGAGTGCCGCGAGAAGCTTATCTTGAATGTATGGAAGCCTATCTTAATAATGAAACGGAATACGGTTGGTATCTTTGCTTAGATAAAGAGCGGATTGTAGGCGGTCTTGGGGCAATAGAAAATGATTTTCATAACAGAAAAGACCTTGCACCAAATGTATGTGCGGTATATATTGAAGAAGAATATCGTTGCCAGGGAATTGCGGGACAATTACTTGATATAGTTGTGGATGATATGAAGTCCAAAGGAATAACGCCGATTTATTTGATTACGGACCATACAAGTTTTTACGAAAGATATGGTTGGGAATTTCTGTGTATGGTTCAAGATGATAATGGGTCTGGTATGACAAGAATGTATATTCATAGATAAAATTTTATATACCATAGGGGGAATTATGAAAAAAATCAGTTTATTTATAGCGATGAGTCTTGACGGATATATCGCAGACAGTAAAGGGAGTGTCAATTGGCTGGGCGGACATGGTAATGATGCTGATAATATTGATGTATATTCTGAATTTGTGAAAGATATTGATACTGTGATAATGGGATGGAATACCTATCAGCAAATTGTCACTGAACTTTCGCCAAATGAGTGGGTGTATGATGATTTTATAACCTATGTTGTAACACATAATCAAAAAACGTCTTCCGATAAGATCCGTTTTACCAGCGAAAAACCTGTTGATTTGTTGAAAAAAATACGGGAAGAAAATGGGAAAGGTATTTGGATATGTGGTGGAGCAAACCTGATCCAACAGTTAATTAGAGAAGATATCATTGATTATTATTACATTACCGTTATCCCAATCATTTTGGGGGCGGGCATTCGGCTTTTTGAAAAGACAGATCATGAAATTGAGTTGAAGCTGCTTAAAACACAATCGTATAATGGAATGACAGATTTGGTCTACACAAAAAGATAACTTTCAGTTCGAGCAGACGGTTCGGCAGTTTACTGTTATAACATTAATCGTGCAATATAGATATGATGTAGAAATAAAATGGGAGAAGAGATACATTATGTTTCCAAGTAAAGAAATAGCAATCAAAGAATTAGAGAAAGCAGAGAAAAAATATTGACGGATTTGATTGTATCCGCAAGGCTTCAATGGCATCTTGATTGGAGATGCAGGTCTAGGGAAGAGTTTTTCTTGCTAACGCACTGGAAGCCAACGCCTGCCAGTCGGGATATAGGAGAAGAATTATTTTACACGATAAATATATAAAACACTGCATTGAAGGGGAAAACAGCTTAATTTCTTATAATATTGAGAATACCTTAAAATTTAATTTTTGAGGTGTTCTTTTTTTTATATAGATGAAACTGACGATGAAAAGGAAGAAGAAAAATTTGTCGCTCAATAGAAAAGATAATAGCATAATATCACAAAAATAGAAAAATTAATTGTGCATAATTAATAAAAAAGGAAAATAAAATCAAAATGTATTGACTATTATGCTTAAATAGAGTATTGTGATAACAGATATAAGACATCTGATATCAGATAAGTAAAAGGATTAAGGAGGAAAAGAAATGGCAAACATTTATTATGACAAGGATGCGGATTTGAGTTTGGTAACAGACAAGGTAGTAGCAATTGTGGGATACGGAAATCAGGGGCGTGCACAGGCTCTGAATATGAAAGATTCCGGCGTAAAGAGGATCATCGTAGGAAGCCGTCATGATGGATCTTATGATCAGGCGGAAAAGGACGGATTTGAGGTGTTTCCAATCGCTGAGGCCTGCAAGATGGCTGATGTGATCTTCATGCTTCTTCCAGACGAATTTGCACCGAAGATTTTTGAAGAGCAGATCGCTCCTGGATTGGAAAAGGGCAATATTGTTAATTTCGCTTCCGCCTACAATATTACATTCAAAAAGATTATTCCGCCTGAGTATGTAGATGTTGTTATGGCAGCTCCGAGAATGATTGGAGAAGGAGTTCGTGAGATGTATCTAAGAGGAGAAGGCTTCCCAGCATTTGTAGGCGTTGCGCAGGATGCGTCCGGGAAAGCGCTGGAATATGGCAAAGCCCTTTGTAAAGCGATAGGTTCCACGAAAAAAGGTGCGATTGAGGTATGCTTTGATGATGAAACATGCCTGGATCTGATGACAGAACAGGGAATTTGGCCGATTATCTATCATGTATTTGTAGAAGCATTTAAACTTCATGTAGAAATGGGACATCCGGAAGAAGCAGTACTGATGGAGGAATACATTTCAAAAGAACCTATGTTCATGATGGAGAAGGCAGCAGAAATGGGAATGTTCAAACAGCTTCCGTTCCACTCACATACAAGCCAGTATGGACAGCTTAAAAGTTTTGAACTTTTTGATCCGACACAGATTAAAGAATTTCTCCGCGACAGATATGACAGAATACGCAACGGTGCATTTGCAGAGGAATGGGAGAAAGAACAGAAGGAGAATGATCTGGCGACTCTGAAAGAACTGAGCCAAAAGGCAATGGAAAGCGAACTTACAAAGGCAGAAGAACGACTCTTTGAAAAGATTAATTAATATTACGTAAAGGGACGGCGGATCGAACAGACCGTCCCTTTCTAAAAGGAAGAAGGGAGGAAAGAATATGTCTGAAATGGCACAGGTATCATTATGGCTTATTATTTCAATCGTTGTGATTTTGATTTCTATTATGAAATTGAAATTAAGTCCAGTTATCGGGTTAATCTTTGGAAGTCTTGTCATGGGGCTTGGATGCGGCATGAATCTGTTAGATACAGCGACAACAATTGGAACCGGATTTGGCGACCTAATGGCTGGAATCGGTCTTCCAATCGGTTTAGGCGTTATTTTAGGAAAACTGCTGGAAGAAAATGGAGGCGCTCGTGTGATTGCAGAAACGCTGGTAGCAAAAGCCGGCGAGAAATATGCGCTTTACGCTCTTGGATTTGCGGGATTTCTTCTTGCAATACCGGTATTTTTTGATATTACTTTTATTATCCTTGTACCTCTTGCAATTGAAGTAAGTAAAACTTTGAAAAAACCTTTGCCATACGCCATTGGCGCTGTAACGATCGGTGCGGCCGGAGCACATACTCTGGTTCCGCCTACACCAAATCCTCTTGCAGCTGCACAGATCTTTCATTTTGATCTTGGTATCATGCTTGGTGTAGGGGCAGTTGTCTGCCTTTTCGTCTATATTATAGGAACAACGATTTATTTTAAAATGCTGGATAAAGGGTTCTGGAATAAAGAAAAAGATGAAACGGGAATTTTGGAAATGAGTGAGTCAAAGCCAATCCCGGAAGGAGCACCAAGCTTCGGTATGGCTCTGATTCCTTTGCTGCTCCCGGTTGTCTGCATCCTGCTTGACACAGTCAGTACAGCATTTGGAGTGGATTCCGCTGTACTGTCATTTCTCGCAGACAAAACAATCGCCATGCTCCTTGGAACTCTGGCTGCTTATTTGATCTCTATTAAATCTATTGGGAAAAATCTGGAAAGTGTAGCGAATAAAGCAGTTGCAGATTCCGGTATCGTTCTTCTGATTACCGGAGCCGGCGGATCGTTTGGAGCTGTGATCAGTGCCACCGGATTTGCTGACATCATTGCGGAAAGCTTTACATCAATTGGAACTTCGCCGGTTGTTCTGGTACTGTTTGCCTTTATCATAGCGGTAGTGTTCAGAATAGCGCTTGGTTCAGGAACAGTTGCTTCCATCACTTCCATGAACATAATGGCTGGTTTTGCCAGTATGACAACACTGCATCCGGTTTTTATCGCACTGGCGTGCCTAGCCGGCGGAATCAGTGTTGGACATGTAAATGACAGTGGTTTCTGGGTTGTAACCAACATGTCCGGCTACACTGTAAAGGGAGGACTTAAGTCCTACACACTGGCAGGCATATTTATAGCCGTATTCACAATGATTGTTTGTATTGCGGCAGCACTAATCAGCTCCATATAGTAAATCAAAAGGTTTTCGGACTGGCATATCTTGCGGAACTGCCAGTCCGAATTTTAATGATGCAGTGTCAGGGTATCCCACTTATTGATAGAGTGAAGAATTGCGTCGTGCATGGCATTTTGATCTCTCTTTTTAAAGGCTTGAAGGATCCGTTCATGGTTTTCCAGCACAATATTCTGATAGATGGAGTTGGAAACCTCCATGGAAGGCTTGAACAATTTCATGATCGCATTCCCGATACAGGAAAAAAAAGGATTTTTTGTTGCGGAATAGATATATTCATGAAACTGGACATCTAATTCCAATGTGTCTTCCTTTTTTTTGGCTTTTTCTTTCATTTGTTCATGCAACTTTTCTAGAAAAAGGATCTCTTCATCAGTAATTGTATTTACGGCAAGGCAGCTGACAGCGTTTTCAATGATGCGACGAAATTCAACCAGATTATCCTGTGAAGAATTGCTCTGGAGGATCAGCTGATAGGTCAGCGGGTTTAAGGCATCGGAATCAATAGAAGTACGGATACGGCTGCCGTGTCCTTTTACAATTTCTACGACGCCGACTGCCTCCAGCATTTTTATTGCTTCACGGATGCTGGATTTTCCGACTCCCAGGTTTTCAGAAAGTTGATTTTCGGAAGGAAGATACTCACCGGGTTTGAGCTGTCCGGTTGCCAAGGCTTCGGTAATTTTATCAGTAACCATGCGGCTCAAATTTTTTTTGGGCATGGGCAAAAGCCATGATTCATTTGATTCTATCATATAAAAACCTCCTAATATTCTAATTTTAACATAATTCAACGACCAATTCTATTTTTTTTGAAAAATAGAGGGAATCGATGTAAAAAATATATTTTATCATTTGTGTTGGAGTTTCTGGTACAACTATAGAAAGGGGAAGAAATATGGGTTTTGAAAAAATGTTTTCTCTGAACGGAAAAAATGCGTTGATCGTTGGAGGGTCAAGGGGACTTGGAAGGGGAATGGCAGAAGCTCTTTCGGAGGCAGGAGCACAGGTAATCCTTGCTAGCAGAAAAGAAGAAGAATGTAAAAAAGCAGCAGGAGAAATACAGAAAAAAACCGGCGGAAAGGCTTTTGGACTACGAGCAGATATCAGTGGGAAAAACGGTGCTTCCCAGCTGGTGGCAGAGGCGGTAGATTTGGCAGGACATGTGGATATCCTTTTGAACAGCGCAGGAGTCAATGTCAGAAAACCGTCAGTGGATTATACGGAAGAAGATTGGGATAGGGTACAGGAGGTACAGCTGAAAGGTGTGTTTTTTACCTGTCAAGCTGCGGCAAGGCATATGATAGAAAAAAAGATCAGAGGGCGGATTATTAATGTTGCGTCCATCAATGCAAAGGTTGTTGCAAGGGAGGATATCGTTTCTTATGTGGCCGCCAAAGGCGGTGTGATGCAGATGACAAAAGCGCTGGCAGCAGAGTGGGCGTCTCATGGAATTACGGTGAATGCGGTCGCACCGGGATTTTTCCAGACAGAACTTACAAAAGTTTTGTTTGAAGATTCGGATGTAAGATCCAAATTGTTAAGCCATATACCGATGCGGCGTTTTGGAGATCCAGATCAGGATCTAGGAGGGATTGCCGTATTCTATGCGTCAGATCTGTCAGCCTATACAACCGGACAGATGTTGTGTGTGGACGGAGGTTATACATTGATATAGACGCAGAAAAAAATGATATAATAATATATTAATGACAAGCGGAGGAAGAAAATGAAATTTAAAGAAATTACTGTGGAAGATATGACATTCAATCCCTTTACAAGGACAAATAAAGACTGGATCCTGATTGCGGCAGGGGATGAAGAGGAAAATAATCTGATGACGGCATCATGGGGGTTGTTTGGAACACTCTGGAGAAAAAGTATTGTGGAAATTTTTATCCGCCCTCAGCGCTATACCAAAAAATTTGCAGACGAGAATGATATGCTCACTATATCTTTCCTGCCGGACGGTTACCGGGAAGCATTGAAGATCTGTGGTACAAAGTCGGGAAAAGATATGAATAAATGGGAAGCTGCGGGTCTTCATCCCTATTATGTGGATGGGACAGTAGGAGTAGAGGAGGCAGAACTCATTATTGTGGGAAAGAAACAGTATACGCAGTGGGTGGATCCGACACTGTTTATTGAAAAAGAGAATGACATAAAATGTTATCCGGAGAAGGACTACCATGAGATGTATATGCTGGAAATTGTAAGGATTCTGCAAAAGGAAGAGTAGCGTCGGTGTACAAGGGGCAACACGGTCGGTGAAGGGTAGATTTTAGTCCCTTCTTCGTTACTTTCACTCCGCGTACGTCTCTGTACGCGTCGTTCAAGTGCCTAAAAGGGGCTAAAATCTGCTCCTTCCCGACTCACAGACTCCAGCCGCAGGAATTTCGGGGTTTTTCAAGGCAGACGATTGAGGCGTACTGGACGTACGCGGAATGAGGATAACAAAGAAAATCCCCGAAATTACGCGGCTTGGAGCGTATTGTCCCCTTGTACACCGACGCTAACATTTGATTATGACAAACTAGGAGACCGGTTTGGTGGCGCGGGGGCGCCGGTTCAACCTCCGGTATACAAAGATTCCGGTCAGGTCTGCTAAAGCCCAACCGATCGGAACGGATAGCCATATGCCGGTAACCCCGATCCATGGCACCATAGAGAGTGTGTAGGCCAGCAGCACACGGGTTCCAAGGGAAATGACTGTCAGAACGACAGACATGCCCGGGCGGGCGATAGCGCGGTACAGTCCGTATAATAAAAACAAAATACCAATCCCAAAATAGCAGGAGCCTTCAATGCGAAGATAGTGGACTCCGGCTTCGATGATCTGCGTCTCATCGGCAGATACAAAGATCTGCATAAGAGGACGGGCAAAGATACAGACGAGAAGACTGACAGCCAGACAGAAGAAAAAGGAAACAAGGAATGCGCTTCTGCTTCCCTGTCTGATGCGGTCTTCTTTTTTTGCTCCGAAATTTTGTGCAATAAAAGTGGAGAAGGCATTTCCGAAATCCTGTACCGGCATATAGGCGAAGGAATCGATTTTTACAGCAGCGGCAAATGCAGCCATAATAACCGGGCCAAAGCTGTTGACAAGTCCCTGCACCATGAGGATACCGAAATTCATGACTGACTGCTGGATACAGGTGAGGAAAGAAAAACCGGTGATTTCCCGGAAAATTTCTTTATCCCACTTGAAATTCTCTTTTCGGGGGCGAAGAGAGGGAAAATGAAAAAGAGTATACAGCGCAAGTCCGATTCCGGAGACATACTGAGACAGGATAGTCGCAAAGGCAGCGCCCGCTACGCCCCAATGGAAAGAGAGGACAAAAAGGAGATCCAGTACAATATTCATGACGGCAGAAACAGCCAGAAAGATCAGTGGAATCCTGGAGTTTCCAACAGAGCGGAGGAGGCAGGCAAAATAATTATAGAAAAAAGTGGCAGGAATCCCTGCAAAAATGACAAGCAGATAGTCCCGCATCAGATCAGTGACAGAAGCGGGGACGCGAAGGAACCAGATAATGCTGTTGATGCCAAGAAAAACAGCCAGGTTGAGAACAACAGTAACGGCTCCGATAAAAAGGAACGATTGAAAAATAGCTCCCTTCATACGAACTTCATCCTGTTTTCCATAGCTGATGGAAAAGGAAGCGCCGCTGCCCATACACAGGCCCAGGATGATGGAAGTAAGAAATGTCATCAGAGTGTAAGAAGAACCTACCGCAGCCAGAGCATCGGCCCCAAGGAAGCGTCCGACGATAATTGTGTCAGCAATATTGTAAAATTGCTGGAGCAGATTTCCGGCAATCATGGGAAGTGCGAAAACCAGCAGACTTTTTGTAATATTTCCGGTTAAGAGTTTACTTTCCTGCATCGGTGTTGATCCTCCTGAATATTTCTGATCCTGGCGTAATGCTGCAATTTCAGAGCAGCAACAATATTATTATAGAAGAGAGGCGGGAGGACTGTCAAATCCATTTGCTGCATATGGACAGGCCGCTAATTTTTTTGTTGACAGAAGGCAGTAAGACTTATATGATGGTAAAAAATAAAAAGGAGAGGTTTATGGGATTTGATCTGGATATAAGTATTCCTGTAATTACAGTATTTTTGCAGGGGATCTTAAGCTTTTTTTCACCTTGTATTTTTCCGTTGATCCCTTTATATATCGGTTATCTGTCAGGGGGAGCGGTCAGAAGAGGTGACAGCGGAGAGCTGCAATACCAGAAAGGAAAGGTTCTGACCCATACGCTGTTTTTTGTGGCTGGGATCAGCTTTACTTTCTTTTTGCTGGGGATGGGTGTGTCAGCTGCAGGAGAGTTCTTTTCCGAACATCAGGCTGTGTTTGCCAGAGTGGGAGGAGCCCTTGTGATCCTTCTTGGATTGTATCAGTTTGGCCTTTTGGGGACGTCTAAACTTCTTGGAAATGAACATCGGCTTCCCTTGAAATTTGACCGGATGGCTATGTCTCCGGTTACAGCGCTGCTGATGGGATTTACATTCAGTTTTGCATGGACGCCGTGTGTGGGACCGGCGCTGTCTGGCGTGCTGCTGATGACGGCATCAGCGGCCACAAGGACGAAAGGATTTCTGATGATCGGTGTCTATACGCTGGGATTTGTTATTCCCTTCCTGGCTGTCGGTATATTTACCACAACTTTACTGAAGATTTTCAAAAAGCATGGAAATATTGTAAGATATACGGCGCGGGCAGGAGCGGTGCTGATGATCCTCATGGGGCTTATGATGATGACAGGAAAGATGAATGGAGTGACAGGGTATCTGTCAACGCCCTCCCTGGAATCAGAGTCCGTGCAGAATGATGAAACAAAAGACAATGGGGAAGAGGACAGTGTAGAAGAAGGAGCAGGAGAAAACACAGAAGAAGACAGTGCAAAGACAGATCCTTCGGCAGCTGTTGATTTCACTTTGACAGATCAGTATGGGCAGGAGCACAGGCTGTCAGATTATCGGGGGAAGGCAGTTCTTCTGAATTTCTGGGCAACATGGTGTACGGTATGCAAGAGGGAAATGCCCGACATACAAAATCTGTATGAGGAATATCAGGCGAAAGGCAGCGGGAGCGATACAGTAATTTTGGGAGTTGCTTTTCCCGGAATTTCGGGAGAAGGAAGCAGGAAGGAAATTACTGCCTTTCTTGAGGAAAACGGCTATACTTATCCCGTGCTGATGGACGAATCAGGACAGCTGATGGAAAGATTCGGGATCATGGCGTATCCTACAACCTATATGATCGATAAGGAAGGGAAAATTTACGGCTATGTAAGCGGCATGGTTGGCAAAGAAGGTTTGGAGAGTATGATCAGGCAGACGCTGGAAGGAGAAAAATAATGGGGCAGGCGGACAATTGTCCGGCCTGCCCCATTTTATGAAGGGGGTTATTTAGAGGCCAGTATTTTTTCGATGCTGACCAGTTTTACACTTAATACAAAAATTTCAGTAGCGATCTTCAGTTCCTCGGTGGTCGGATAGGATGGAGCAATACGGATGTTGCTGTCCTGTGGATCCTTTCCGTAGGGGAAGGTAGCTCCGGCGTCTGTCATGACAAGACCGGCTTCTTTTGCTTTGGCAACGATTTTCTTTGCGCATCCCGGAAGAGCGTCAAAGGAGATAAAATAGCCGCCGCGGGGAGCCAGCCAGGAGCCGATGCCGAGCCCTCCGATTTCCCGTTCCAATGTTTCCAAAACGGCATCAAATTTAGGACGCATGATATCTGCATGCTTTTTCATGTGCTGTACCATGCCGTGAATATCTTTAAAATATCTTGCGTGGCGGAGCTGGTTTACTTTATCGTGACCGATGGTCTGGATCTTCATCTGCTCGCGGATTGCCTTAAGGTTTTCAGTGGATGCAGCGATGGCGGCAATTCCGGAACCCGGGAAACTGATCTTGGAAGTAGAGGAGAACTTATATACCATATCCGGATGTCCTTCCTTCTTACATTCCATAAGGATTTCAATGAGATAATCCTGCTTGTCTTCATATAAATGATGGATTCCATAAGCATTGTCCCAGAAGATACGGAAATCTTCGGCAGCAGGATTCAGTTTTGCAAAACGGTGCACTGTCTCGTCAGAGTAAGTGATTCCCTGGGGGTTGGAATATTTTGGAACGCACCAGATTCCTTTGATGGCCGGATCGGAGCTGACAAGCTTTTCTACAATATCCATATCAGGGCCGGTTGGAGTCATTGGCACGTTGATCATTTCAATGCCGAAATATTCTGTAATTGAAAAATGTCTGTCGTATCCGGGAACCGGACATAAGAATTTGACTTTATCCAGTTTGCACCAGGGAGTGCTTCCCATTACTCCGTGAGTCATAGAGCGTGCAATCGTATCATACATGATGTTCAGGCTGGAATTTCCAAAAATTACAATGTTTTCCTTTGGAACTTCCATCATATCAGCAAGCAGCTGCTTTGCTTCACGTATGCCGTCCAGGACACCGTAATTGCGGCAGTCCACTCCTTCCTCACAGACAAGGTCAGAGTCGCTGTTCAGGACATCCATCATTCCCATAGAGAGATTCAGCTGTTCTGTAGACGGTTTGCCCCGGGACATATCCAGCTTCAGTCCCTGTGCCTTTACCTTTTCAAATTCAGCTTCCAGTTCTGATTTTATTTCCAGCAATTCTTCTTTTGATAATTCTTCATATGTTGTTGCCATCCTTGCATCCTCCATCTCATTTTCCCATATTTTACTCAATGCTACCATTGTAGCGGTAAATTGAAGAATCGTCAATTGGTTCTTGCAAAAATATTGATAAAAACCAGTAATTCTGTAAAAAACTACAAGAAATATGAAGTTTTTTAAAGTTTTTTATTCATTTATTAGGAGAAATACAAAAAAGAAAGGCGGGACTTTTGACAGTCCCGTCCCCGATGAAAAAATCTGTTTTTAATGAAGCGGCCTGCTTCCGGCAGTTATTTCATTGCCGGCTGTGTCAGGATTGAACGGACATGTTCGATTTCCTGCTGTGATGCTTTTGCGGCAGGAACGTAATAACTGCGGGATCTTGCCAGCTCAAAAATTTTCTCCTGTGACATCTCGCAGGCATTTCTCATCTGTTTCAGACACTGTTTTAATTCCTGATTTTCTGTCTGCGGGATCATTTCACCAAAACGGGTCAGCTCGCCGTTGACTCCGGCCAGAGCGTCAGCTACCATTGTCTTTTCGTTTAACATTTCTTTCCCTCCCTTTGAGTTTACATGTTCATGCCGGATGGACCGGTTTGTGAAAAGGCGTACAGCCCTTTAGGAAAGTTACAGGAAACGCATCAGTTCCTGTTTGTTTTTCATGGCGCTGTCGGCAGCGTCCTGAAAAAGCTTTTTGATCTCGGCATCCTCAGTCATGTTTGCATATTCTGTCATTTTGCAATGACTTGTGTCATAGCCGCCGATAAGGTGGCGAAGGTTTTGAAGATCCAAAACGGATAATTCTGACATTTCTTTTCCTCCTTGCTGTTGACTTTATTTGACAGGATTAGTATGGTTAAAAGGCAGAGAAAATATGCAGTAAATGCAATATAAAAATATAGCGGAGGAAGAAAAAAATGAAAGTAGGAATCCTTGGAGCGGGAAATATTGCGAAAAAAATGGCGGAAACACTGAATGGAATGGAAGGAGCAAGCGCGTATGCAGTTGCTTCCCGAAGTCTGGAAAAAGCGGAAGAATTTGCAAAATTAAACCATGTGGAAAAAGCCTACGGCTCTTATGAAGAAATGCTTCAGGATGAACAGGTGGAGCTTGTCTATGTAGCGACTCCCCATTCTCACCACCTGGAACACGGAAAATTATGTATAAAATATGGAAAGCCGATTTTGATGGAGAAAGCATTTACAGCCAACGCCGATCAGGCGCGCGAGCTTTTGGACTGTGCCAGAGACAGAGGGGTTTTTATTACAGAGGCCATCTGGACCAGATATATGCCTTCCAGAAAGAAAATAGACCATATCATTGCCTCCGGGCAGCTGGGAGAGATCTGTTCTCTTACAGCAAATCTGGGCTATGCCCTGACAGATAAGAAGAGGATGACAGATCCGGCCCTGGCAGGCGGAGCGCTTTTGGATGTAGGAATCTATCCTTTGAATTTTGCAAGTATGGTGCTGGGTAATGATGTTGAAAAAATGACGTCCGCATGTGTGAAATATAAGACTGGCGTGGATGCACAGGACAGCATCATACTGTCCTATCCGGAAGGGAAAACAGCGACTATCCACACCGGGATGCTGGCGGCGACAGAACAGTACGGTATTGTTTACGGTACAGAGGGTTATCTCATTGCATACAACATTAATAACATTGACCGGATTGAGATCTTTACACCGGACAGAAAGTTAAAAGAAAGGATCGATATCCCTCCTCAGATCACCGGTTATGAGTACGAGGTGCTCTCCTGTAAAAAGGCTCTGGAGGAGGGACGCCTTGAATGCCCGGAAATGCCTCACAATGAAACCTTAAAAATGATGGAATGGATGGACACTCTGCGAAAAGACTGGGGAATCCGCTATCCTTTTGAATAAGGAAAGCTATATCCCCCTGGACGCAGCAGATATAAAAGAGCGGAACAGCCGCCGCATTTTTGCGGAGTTCATCATGCATTCGGGGTGCCACTGGACGCCCACCGCGAAGGGACGACCGGTCAGTTCTATCCCTTCTGCAATGCCGTCGGGAGAGTGGGCTGTGATGGATATTCCTTTTCCGGCAGTCAGGACAGCCTGATGATGAAAACTGTTGACTTCCACATAATTTCCTAAAATATTATATAGTATACTATCTTTGTGGAGGGCGATGGAATGGCAAGGATCGCTTCTTAGACGGGAATGCTGCATGTGGCACAGACAGGGTTCGCTGTGAAGGGAAAGATCCTGCAGAATTTCCCCTCCCCGCACAATGTTCATAAGCTGCATTCCCCGGCAGATACCCAGGACGGGGCGCGACAGAGTGAGAACATGTTTCATGAGGGACAGCTGAAACAGATCGGTTTGGAAATCTGTTTCTCCGGCAGAGGAAAGGGGCGGCCGGTCAAAAAGAAGGGGCGTCACATCTCCTCCGCCGCAGAAGAGAAATCCGTGGCAGATGGAGGCGGCCTGAAGCGACGCTTCCTTTTTCCCTGTGCAGGGCAGGACAATGGGGCATCCCCCGGAGCGGACAATGGCAGAGATGTAGGAGTGGGTGACGAACTGGCGCTGATCCATAAAACCGCACATAACGACACCAATAAAAGGAAGGGAAGTGGGAGTCATAGTACTTCCTCCGTCTTGATAAAGTAGTATAAGTATATGTATGAAAGAAAGGAGCACAAATATGAGTGTGATCGATCTGCACTGTGATACCATATGGCGCCTTATGGATCTGGGAGGAAAGGGGGATCTTTTGGAAAATGACGGCGCGGTCAGCATCAGAAAAATGCAGGCAGGAGAAGTTGCAGTACAGTTTTTCGCCTGCTTTTTGTACCGTGACGCCATGGAAGGGAGAACAGAAGAGGAAAAATATGAAAATGGCTACTTCCATGTTCTTGATATGATCCGATATGGGAAAGAGCAGATGGAAACTTATGGCAAAGAAATTGTTCCGATTACGGGAAAAGAAGAACTTGGAGATTTCCGGACAGGAAAAAAATGCGGAGCAGTGCTGACGGTAGAAGACGGAGGGATCCTGAATGGAAAAATAGAGCGGCTGGAAGAACTCTGGGACAGAGGAATCCGACTTCTGACCCTTACCTGGAATTATGAAAACTGTATCGGATTTCCAAACAGCAATGAAAAGGACAGGATGGAAAAGGGGCTGAAGGCTTTTGGCAAAGAAGTCGTGGAAAGGATGAATGAATTGGGAATGCTCGTAGATCTCTCCCATGCTTCTGACGGCACCTTCTGGGACGTTCTCAATCAGAGCAAAAAGCCGGTGACGGCCTCCCACTCCAATTGCAGGGCGCTTGCCAACCATCCGAGAAATTTAAGCGATGAAATGCTAAGGGCGCTGGGAGAAAATGGAGGCATAGCAGGTCTTAATTTTTACGGTCCTTTCCTCGGCACACCGAAAGAATCCCGGATAGAGGTAATGACTGCTCATATCAGACATATGATCGATAAAGGCGGAGAGGACCTTCCTTGCCTGGGAACGGATTTTGACGGATTTGACGGAATGGATAAGATGGATCTTCCGGATCAAAGCTTTCTGGGGCAGCTGTGGGATGCCTTGAAAAGGGCGGGACTTACAGAGCGCCAAATAGAGAAAATTTGCTTTGAAAATGTCTGGAGAGTCTGGAAAGAAAGGTAGAAGATAAATGATTTACTCAGGATATGAAATACTTTGGCTGTTCTTTGTTTACAGCTTTTTAGGGTGGATAGCAGAGACGGCGGCATTTGGAGCAGATTTATCCCAATGCGGAGCAGGCGCAAAAAGGGACGGGGTAAATCGCAGTTTTACCCATGGTAAAATGCAATTTGGGACGTAACAAAGTTTAACTTTGTTACGTCCCAAATTAACTATTTCGTCTCTTTTTTTACTTCCTGCATTTTCATAGCGCGCACCTTCAGCGGCAGTCCGAACAGATTGATGAATCCGTCGGCATCATGGTGATCGTAGAGATCGCCGGTTGTGAAGCTTGCCAGGGATTCACTGTAAAGAGAGTATGGAGAAGTTGTGCCGGCTTTGATGATATTGCCTTTGTACAGTTTAAATTTAACTTCGCCTGTTACATACTCCTGTGTGCTTTCGATAAATGCCTGAATGGCTTCCCGCAGAGGAGTAAACCATTTTCCTTCATATACAACCTGGGCAAGTTTATCACCCATTTCTTTCTTTACTTCATAAGTAGCGCGGTCCAGTACAAGTTCTTCTAACTGCTGATGTGCTTCGTAGAGAATGGTTCCGCCGGGAGTTTCATAAACGCCGCGGGATTTCATGCCGACAACGCGGTTTTCAACAATGTCGATGATACCGATTCCGTGTTTTCCGCCCAGTTCATTTAACTTGCGGATGATGTCGGAAACTTTCATCTCCACTCCGTTGATACTCTTTGGTACACCTTTCTCAAATGTCATAGTTACATATTCTCCTTCATCAGGAGCCTTTTCCGGGGTAACGCTAAGCACCAGAAGATCATCGTAATTTGGCTCGTTTGCCGGATCTTCCAGCTCCAGTCCTTCGTGGCTGATGTGCCACAGGTTACGGTCGCGGCTGTAGCTGTGTTTTGCGTCAAAAGGAAGCTCGATACCATGTTTTCTGCAGTATTCAATCTCGTCTTCACGGGAGTTCATGGTCCATACATCTGTCATACGCCATGGAGCAATGATCTTAATGTCCGGAGCCAGAGCCCGGATACTGAGCTCGAAGCGGATCTGGTCGTTCCCTTTTCCGGTTGCGCCGTGGCAAATGGCAACAGCGCCTTCTTTTCTTGCAATGTCTACAAGACGTTTTGCAATGGCAGGGCGGGCCATGGATGTTCCGATCAGGTATTTGTTCTCATATACTGCGTGTGCCTGTACACATGGAACAACGTAATTGTCGCAGAAGTCATCTACAATATCCTCGATATATAATTTGGAAGCGCCGGATAATTTTGCACGTTCATTGAGTCCGTCCAGTTCTTCGCCCTGTCCGCAGTCTACACAGCAGCAGATGACCTCGTAATCAAAAGTTTCCTTTAACCAGGGAATGATTGCGGTAGTGTCAAGACCGCCTGAATAA
>NZ_JAYAZJ010000137.1:0-8874 GCF_037273965.1 Claveliimonas sp.
GCTGAAAATATGGCCGATTTTCTTCCGGATTTTCTACAAAAGGAGCAATTGTCATCAATCCACACACTTTTATATGGGAAAATCCAGCAATTTTTTCTATAAAGCTTTCGGTTTCTTCCGGTGAGATACCGAATTTGCTCTCCTCTCCCGCCACATTTACCTCAATCAGAATATTAGCGGTAATCCCATGTTTCTGCGCTTCTTTGTCTATTGCTTCTGCCAGACGGACGGAATCTACAGAATGGATCAGATCAACTTTATCGATGATATATTTGACCTTATTTCTCTGCAAATGTCCGATCAGATGCCAATGAATATCTTTGGGAAGCTGATCGTATTTTTCGGTCAATTCCTGAACTTTATTTTCGCCGAAGATCCTTGTGCCAAAATCATAGGCTTCCTGCAGCATTTCCACAGGTTTTGTTTTACTGACAGCAATCAGTGTAACCTCCTTCGGATCACGGCCGGAACGTCTGCAGGCTGCTTCAATCCTCTGTTCTACTTCCCTGAAATTATCCTGTAACATATATAAACACTCCTTTTCATGACAGATTTTTTACATTACAAGCTCATTTTCCTGAATTTCACTTCCATCTAAAGCAATATGATCGTAATTTGTCAATCCATAATCATTGCCGGATTTCACAATATAATATTCCTCACTCTCACAGAGAATTTCCACAGGTTTAAACTCTGCATATCCTTTATTAATATTGTAAACTCCCTGCAAAGAAGCCTTCTCGGAAATGGTATATGTATCTGCTGAATCCGGTTTGATCAAAACATCTCCCTTTTTTAACTCATCCATATTCAGATAGACCATACCTGTCTCACTGTCACGATAATATACATCCACTGCGTGGAAGGAAGCATCTTCTCCATCGCTCTGGACCAGAACGCCGGACTGGCTGCTGTTGCCGCCCAAAGTGATGTAATCTTCAGGAATTATGTAGAATTCTTTTTCTGTTACAGAGGATTTGGGAATTTTAAGACCTGTTTCATCCTCCAGGATCAGTTCAATATCCAGAAAACGCTCTCCTACATATCTTACCATTGAATGATCAAATGTGAGGAAACCAAGGTCGGCGTCTTCCGTATTATAAATCTGGAATCCTGCCCATGTTGTCTGATCATCTTTTGTAAATCTGACCTTTACACTGGTTGTGTCTGCCAGCTCTTTTGTCATTTCCTCATCCAGCTGGATCACAAGCGTCCACTCTTCGTTTGTCACAAGCTTGTAGGCAGGATCGCCGCTTTTGACCTTTGTATTGTTAAAAAGCTCTGTTTTCTGATAATCTGCCCGCGATATCATGTCGGCAGTTACCTGATCCATAGCAAGATCTTCATATCCGTCTACCGAATATACAATAATCCCGTCATCAGATGCGACATAGGTTGTCAGCCCCTCCTGACCGCTTTCTATCATGGCGCTAAGCTGTGCCTGCCGGCTCTGGGCTGTGCTGCTTGACAGAATATTTTCAATGGAATCTTTAAACGTATAGGTATCCTCATATTTATTGTTCTGAAAATTTTCACTAAAACTTTGGGCTTTTTGGATAATAGAGTCTCTTTCCTCGGAAGTTAAACCGGAATCCTCTGATTCCTCTGTGTTTTCCTGACCGGAAAAATCCAATTTTTCAGAAGAAATACTGTAAACATTGGTCTTTCTGCCTACTTTACTGCCTTCCGGTGCAAAGTAATTGATATATCCATCTGCCTCTGCTCCAATAACAGTTTCCTCTCTGAGAACAAGACCGGTATAGGAAGTATCCTTTAAGATTGATCCCTCCCGCACTTCATAAGATGACACATGTTTAGCGGTTGCGTACATCAAAACAGTAACAACCAAATAAACAAAGATAACTCCGAAAATAATGACCCCTATATTAATATTCCACTTTTTGCGGTAAACCTGAATGTTGTTTATCTCATTTCCAGTCAATATACTGCCTCCAATTTCTCAAGTGCAGCTCCTTTCAGATAGCTGAATCTCTTTCCCTGAAAAGAGCCGTCTGCCCGCATTTTTTCTTCAAATTCATCCTTAAGCTTCCACCAGCTTGTCTCCCAGTTGCAGAACACGGCCTCTTCTTCCGGAATCCTCGAAAACAGGCGCTCTACTGCAATATCAGGATTTAAAAATTCCAGAAATACCTGCAGGCGCTGCAGATATTCTTCTTTGGAACATATGGTTATTGTACCATTTTCATAAGCTTCGCACAATAAGGTGTTTTTGGCGATATAAAGAGAATGGATCTTCACAATGTCAATTCCAAGTGCAGAAAGGATCTTGGCTGTTTCTTTTGCATCCTCCATGGTATCACCGGGAAGATTTAAAATTACATGGGCGCAGATATCAAAACCGTATTTTTTGATTTCAAGAACAGCATCGATAAATTCAGCCAGAGAATGTCCCCGCTGGATTTTTTGAAGCGTATGATAATTGGCCGTCTGAAGACCCAGCTCCACCGTAACTCTCTGTCCGCCGGCAGTGGCTGTTTCCTTCAGCGCCTCAAGGTATTCTCCCCGTATACAGTCCGGGCGTGTGGATACTGCAATCTCCACAATATCCGGCACCCGTGCTGCCTCTTCAATGTATGCCCGAAACCGTTCGATTTTCATAAAGGTATTGGTATAGTTTTGAAAATAAGCGATAAACTTATGCGCATGATACTTTTTTTCGATCAGACTTCTTGTGCTCATCAGCTGGTCCGTTATCCTGACTTCGGAAGACAAAGCCTCAAATCCGGTGCCGGATTCCGCGCAGAACGTACAGCCTTTTTGTCTCCCTAATCTGTTGGGACAGGTAACGGGAAGATTGATCGGCAGTTTATAAACTTTTTCCCCATACGTTTTTTTCAAATATTCCGAATAAGGATAATAGAATGTCTTTTTCATCATAAAAGAAAAAGGTCCTTTCCATCAATTTTATGGCATGCATATTTTGGGATTTCCCGCACATAATATCATCATCTGATAAAAAGGAGGAAATCATATGAAATGGTTTGACAATATTGCATTAACCCTTGTTATTATCGGGGCGATCAACTGGCTGTTGATCGGCATTTTCCGTTTTGATCTGGTGGCATTTCTTTTCGGCAATCTCACATGGATCTCGCGGATCATTTACACACTGGTCGGATTGTGCGGACTTTACCTGATCAGTCTGTTTGGAAGAATTGGAACTTTCTCCGATTCCCGTTCATAAATCAAGAGGGGCAGCCCGGAAAAACGGGTTCCCCTCTTTTTATTTGCAACTTTTCCTGCTGAAAGTTTGTTTTCTTTATTCCAACGAAGGGATCTGATCGATCAGTGCTGTCATATCTTCATATAAAGTCGGCTTATCCGCTGCTCCCATAACAATAGATATATATTGATCTCCACTGTCGTTCTCACAGAGAAGAACAAGACAGTCTCCTGCATCCCCTGTGTATCCTGTTTTGCCGCCGATCACAGTTGCGCCTTCCGGCAGAGCGGCCGCTCCTCTGGCATAGTAATTGGTCGGTTCCCATGTAAGCTGTCTTGCTGTCCCGTCAGCACCGGTCACATTTGCCGTATAGGATGAAGCACTGATAATATCCATAAATTCCTCATGCTTAATGCATTCATTAAAGATCAGATACAGATCGTATGCAGTTGTATAATGATCCGGATCATGGAGACCGTTGGGCGTAACAAAATGCGTCCCGGTAGCCATCAACTCCGCGGCCTGGTCATTTACCATCTCCATAAAAGTATCCACATCTCCGCCGACATGTTCTGCAATGGCGACTGCATTATCATTTCCGGACCAAAGCAGCAGCCCGTACAAAAGATCTCTCATGGTCAGCTGGTCCCCTTCCTGGAGGCCGCATACCTGATCTTCCCAGCCAAAGCTTGACGCAGCTGCATTTCTGCTGACAGTGACGACATCGTCCATATCGGAATTTTTGATTGCTACAAGGGCTGTTAAGATCTTTGTGGTACTTGCCGGATATAATCTTTCAAAAAGATTATATCCATACTCTACCGTGTGATCAGTCAGATCAAACAGGCCTTCCGCATGGAGCGAAGAATCCCCCTCAAAACCGGAGATGGATACATCAGAATCTGTCACACAGAGATCCTCAGCAAACAATTCCGCCTCATAGATACTTTTATTATAATTCTCTTTTTCAAAGGATGTCACAGCGCTTCCAGCGCCGCACCCGGATATCAGCAGCGAAATTCCGGCTGCGCAAAGAATAAGCGATGTCTTTTTACCTGTATATTTCACGCCAATCTAAATCTCCTCTGTCTATTGAAAGTATAATTAATTCTGCTGTGGCGAGATTTGTCGCCATAGGAATATTATGCATGTCGCAAAGCTTGATTACTCCGTTCACTTCAGGTTCATGGGGTTTTGCCATAGGATCTCTTAAAAAAATCAGGGCATCAATATCATTCTGCGCAATCTGGGCGCTCATCTGCTGTTCGCCTCCGAGATGGCCCGCCAGATATTTGTGAATGGACAAATTGGTTACTTCTTCTATTAACCTTCCGGTTGTTCCTGTTGCAAACAGATTGTGCTTGCTCAAAATCCCGCGATACGCGATGCAAAAATTCTGCATCAGCGTCTTTTTCCCATCGTGGGCAATAAGACCAATATTCATACAACGATTCCTCCTCACATTAGTAAAAAACAGGTTACTGATATTTTTTCGGCTGCAGCCCCACATTCAGAACGATTCCAATTCCCAGATACATACTCCACAGAGAAGTAAGTCCATAACTTACAAATGGAAGGGGAATTCCTGTGTTAGGGAAAATCTGTGTTGCAACAGCAATATTAATAAAAGTTTGTATCCCGATCAGGGATCCGACCCCGCAGCAGATGATTCTGCCCGTTGTATCCTGGGCTCGGATCCCTATTACAATACATTGTATCACGATTAATAATAACAAAACAATAACAATACAGCAACCCACAAAACCTAATTCTTCTCCAACAATTGCAAAAATAAAGTCTGTCTGGGGCTCCAGAATAAAGTTTCCGTTTTTTACAGAAGTTGTTGTATTATTGTTCAGCCCTTTTCCTGTCAGCTGACCGGATCCGATTGCCATGACGGAATTGTTCTGCTGATAGGCTTCATCGCTGGCATATTCCTCCGGATTCAGCCAGGCAAGAATACGCTTTTGCTGATAATCGTCCAGGATCTTCTGATCCGGCTGCACAATAAGACTTAGCAAAATAATTGCCGTCGGCACTGTGACGAGCAGCACAATCCCAATGAAGCGGTAAGACAGCCCGCCCACATACATCAGCACACAGAATAAAGCGGCTGTACAAATAGTAGTAGAGAGGTTCGGTTCCTCAAAAATCAATACAAGAGGTATAACGATCAATATAACTGCCTTTAAAATTGTCCTTTTGCTGCTCAAATCCTCTTCATGAACCATAATAAATTTTGCGAAGAAAATGATCAGAAAGATTTTTGCAAGCTCTGAAGGCTGAAAATTGGTAAATCCCAGATTGATCCAGCGCCGCGCTCCGTTGACTACCTCTCCTACGCCGGGAATCAGTACAATGGCAAGCATCCCTACGGAAAGGATATACAAGATCCAGTAAAAGTTTGCAATCCATACATAATCGATCACAGATACAACGACCATCAAAATGACAGCGGCTACCAGACCGATGATCTGTTTTCCCTGATAGGATTCATTTGCACTTCCGATAACCAGCACGCCTAAAAAAGAGATGGCCATGACAAGTATGATCAGAGTGAATTTATAATCTTTCAGATGATAAGGTTTTGTTATTTTAAGAAATTTCACTGCTTTTCTCCTGTAAATTTGATATGTACATGCGTCCTTGTATAAGAGACTTCAAATTCCTCCGGTGTAATTTCAATATATTTGGAAAGTGTCTGGTATAGCTCACGGCTGATCTTTTCGTAAAAATCCGGTTTGCACTGCATCCGGTCCGTTCCCACCAGCACCTTCAGCCTGTCTTTTGCAATTCTCACTGAAGACCGTCTCACCATACTGCTTTTGCGCCCCCTTAATTTTTATGGAAGATCTGGGAAAGCTTAGAGAGCAGTCCCCCATTTCCGTTCAGATCCATAAAAGGAATATCCTCTCCCAGGATCCGGCGGCATATATTCCGATAGGCCTGTCCGGCTCTTGACTCCATAGATATAACCGGTTCCCCCTGATTTGTTCCGATCACGACCTGCTCGTCGTCCGGTATGGCTCCCAAAAGAGGAATGGAGAGGATCTCCGTCACATCGTCTACAGACATCATATCTCCTTTTTTTACCATATCCATACGGATCCGGTTGATGATCAGTTCACAGCGTCCGATCTTCTCTGCCTCAAGAAGCCCGATAATACGGTCCGCGTCACGGATAGACGAGACTTCCGGGGTAGTGACAACGATTGCCCGGTCCGCCCCGGCAATGGCGTTTTGAAAGCCCTGCTCTATTCCGGCGGGACAGTCCAGAAGAACATAATCGTATTCTTCCTTAAGCTCTGCTGTAAGTTTTTTCATCTGTCCCGGAGAGACGGCAGATTTATCTTTTGTCTGCGCAGACGGAAGCAGATAAAGATTCTCATATCTTTTATCCCGGATCAGCGCCTGCTTCAGACGGCAGCTGCCTTCTATTACATCTACCAGATTATACACGATAAAATTTTCCAGTCCCATGACCACATCCAGATTCCGAAGCCCCAGATCTGTGTCTACGATAATAACCTTTTTATCTGCCTGTGAAAGTCCTGCTCCGATATTTGCCGTCGTGGTTGTCTTACCAACCCCGCCTTTTCCTGATGTAATTACGATAACCTCGCCCATGAATAATTTCCTCCTATCACTGGTTTTACTTTCCTGTCGCCGATGCGAAGTTTTTCCGGTTCCATATGAAGAGCGGCGATGAAAGCGTCTTTTCGTCCTGATGCTCCGGCTTGAGCACAACCGAACAGAGTTCCAATAATTACAATATTTCCTTTGGAAACAACGGTTGCACCTTCCTCTACATCTCCGATGATCACAATGCTGGTTTCTGATTCCAACACCTGCTTTTTCTTCAGTGTCCCCCTGTAGAACCGTCCGTCGGGCTCCGGCATTTCTGCCAGAGTCTGATCTACGGCGCTTTTGTACATCTTGTCCGTTTTTTCATCGTAATCCAGTATACACAGGATTTGTATTTTTGCTGCTTCGGATATAGTATCCACGATTTTTTGCTCTTCCTCTTTGGTAAGAATACGGTTCTCAAATCGGACTGCCATCCCTGTACCTTCAAAGAAGTGGACGGAGGCCCTGAATTTGTTTTCTATCTCCATTAACAGCTCATCAAAAGGCATTTCTTTGTCTAAATAAACTGTTAAGCCGTATCGGTTGCTTTTAATCATGACATGATCTTTCACAGCGAAAACTCTCCTTACCTTTAATCTCCATGTGTTGTAGCTGCTATTTCGGCTGCCTGTCCTGTAATTAATTCAGAAGAATCTGTAATCTGATAATAGTATTGCAGGATTGCGCTGCCTACTTCAGAAGCATAGGTGGAGCTGTATCCGTTTGCGATACGAAGAGCCATGGCGATCTCAGGACTTTCACTTGGAGCAAATGCTACAAATAATCCATGGTCTGCATGCTCATTACTCTGCTGAGCGGTACCTGTCTTCCCGGATACGCTGATGCCGCTGGCATTAATTTCCGGAAAGACACTGCTGTTCTGTACCACGCCCTGCATACCGGCATTTACTGCATTCCAGGTGGTTGAAGAGATTCCTTCGATCTTCTGGCTTTTGGCTTCATATTCTTTCTCGACTGTGCCATCCACCTTTTCTACCCGGTCGAGCAGCGTAAGTTCGTAGAGAGTTCCCTGATTTGCAACTGCTGTAATATATCTTGCAAGCTGGCTTGTCGTAAAGTTGTTGTTGCCCTGTCCCATAGCAGAACGTACAGAGTCTTCCGTAGATATCTGCGGATCTGTTTCCGGTATTTCAAGACCCGACGTTTCACCCAGACCGAACATCTCAGCGTATTTTTTCAGCTTCTCCAGACCGACGTCACTGGAATAGGTTCCGTCTTCCTGAATACCCAGCTGATAACCCAGGTTATTAAAATATTCGTTACAGGAATTGGTTATACCGCTGACGACATCCATGGTTCCGTGACTGCTGGGATAGATCCAGCAGCGAACAGATGGGCTGATGTTGTCATAAACACCGTCACAGTAAACTGCCGTATCAAGTGTAACCGCTCCCTCCGTCAGACCGGCTACAGCTGACAGCGGCTTATAAGTAGAACCGGGTGCTGTCGTCTCCTGAGTGGCACGGTTGTAAAGAGGCAGAGAGGAATTCGTATTCAGTTCATTGAAATATGCACTGTCCATCGTATTGGCCAGGCGGTTGTTGTCATATCCCGGATAGGAAACACATGCCAGCACATCACCGTTATCCGGATCGGTAATCACCACAGATCCTGAACACGGCTCCAATCCCAGCTGTCCCGGCGTAATCTCCAGAGACTGGATCTTGGATCTCAGGAAATCATAAGCTCCGGTAGCTCCGGATGCCAGATTATTGTACTGTGTTTCATCCCACTCCAGCACTCCCTGCTCATAGAGGATCCGGCAAAGTTCACTGCCTGTCACCGTGCCGGCCTTGATCATATACTGATAGATCAGTTTATCAAAGCTGGTATCTGTCTGCACACGGTCTGTAAGATAAGTTACGATCGCATTATATATCTCCGAGGAGTCTGAATACTTTTCCCCGGATTCCAGATAATCCTGCAGTTTGGATGAGTCCACCCAGTTCTGGGATATTGCATAGTTCAGATAAGTATAAATATTAATATCTCCTCCGGAAATCCATTCGCTGTAGGTTTCATCATCCGTATCGATGGCGTCA
>NZ_JAYAZJ010000138.1:0-12241 GCF_037273965.1 Claveliimonas sp.
TCCATGCTTTTTTGAATCCTAATTTCTAAACTTAATGACATTGAAGTTTAACTTTACTACGTCCCCAGTACAATTTATCCTTTTTTCTTTACCATTCTCGCCTGTATAATCAGATACAGCGGATAGATCAGACAAAGCAGCGGAAGAAGATAATTTGCCGGAAAACCTAATTTTTCAATAAATCCTTGGATCAAAATAAAGATGATGATCAAAGGGAGAATATAGGTCAGGTAGCCTTTCGTCCATTTTGGAAGCTTCAGGCCCTTTCCGCTGTTTACTTCTGTATAGTAATTATCCCAATTCCATGCGTACCGGTTAGTACAGAATAAAAGGTATAAAAGAGATCCAAGCGGAAGAAGCGTATTGGATAAAATAAAGTCTTCCAGGTCCTGTACAGTTGTGCCGGGTCCAAAGGGCTGGAATCCGCTCCATAGATTGAATCCGAGAGCACATGGCAGGGAAAGTATAATGATTGCAATAATATTTACAATAACAGCTTTTTTACGTGTCCAGCCAAAATCAATGGCAAATGCGATAATATTCTCAAATACAGCAATGATTGTTGTAAGAGAAGCAAAAGCCAGGAATACGAAGAACAGGGAACCCCATACACGCCCTCCGGCCATTTCGCTGAATGTCTGCGGCAATGTAACAAAGATCAGGCTCGGACCGCTTCCGGCATCCACATTGTAAGTGAAGCAGGCTGGGAAAATAACCAGTCCTGAGAAGAAGGCAACTGTTGTATCAAGGATTACTACATTCAGGCTTTCGGAAACGAGAGAGTGTTCTTTATCGATATAGCTTCCGAAAATTGCCAGTGCTCCGATTCCAAGACTCAAAGTAAAGAAAGACTGTCCCAATGCAGCAAATAAGATTTCTCCAAGGGAGTAATTTTCAAGAGCCGTTTTGAAATTAGGAATCAGATAGAAGGAAAGCCCTTCCTTTGCGCCTTCCAGGAAAAAACTGTGGATAACCAGTACGATCAGAATGAGGAACAGAAGTCCCATCATGTATTTCGATACTTTTTCCACACCGCCTTTCAAGCCGCGTGAACAGATTAAAAATCCTACAATTGTTACAACCAGCATCCAGCTTATCTGCTGTACGGGATCTGCAAGAAATTCACTGAAAGTAGTTTCTACTTGTGCGGTGTTTAACCCGGTCATCTGACCGGAGGCCATTTTGTAAAAATAAGCCAATGTCCAGCCGCCGACAGTTGTGTAAAACATCATAAGCATATAGTTTCCAATAAGCGGAACCAGCTTGGTAAGGTGCCATTTTGTTCCTGCAGGTTCCAGAACCTCAAAAGATTTGGCTGCAGATTTTTGTGAAGCCCGCCCGACAGAAAATTCCATTGTCATAATAGGAAGTCCCAGTATTGCCAGGAAGATCAGATAAATAATGACAAAGGCAGCTCCTCCGTACTGTCCTGTAATATAGGGGAAGCGCCATACGTTTCCAAGTCCGATGGCACATCCGGCGCTGATAAGGACAAAGCCGAGCCGGGAAGAAAACTTTTCTCTTTTCATTTTTATTTAACCTCATTTTCTACACTCTCATCCTTTCTATTCTAAGGAATAGTATATGCCTTGTCAATCAGAGAATGTGCATAAAAGGGGGAATTTCTGGAAAAAATAAGGTTGACAGTTCCGGAAATATCGTTTATATTTGTTTGTAGATAAAAGGGAGTAACTAGCATACACATTTTATAGTATGTTTGCGATAACGTCAGTACGATGAGAAATCATCCGTATCGTAATGAAATAGTGAGACTTTTATTGCATAACAAATTTTATGCAATAAAGTCTCTTTTTTTGTTCCTTTTCATCAAAGAGTTTTATTGCAAAAGAAAGTGAGGAGAAAAATATGCTGACAAGCGAACAAGCCAGACAAAACCAGGAAAAATACGGTTTTAATGAGCTGGTAGAAGGAAAGAAAAAAAGTGTCTTTCAGATTTTTCTGGAACAGTATAAGGACTTTCTCGTTATCATACTGATCATAGCGGCTATTGTATCAGGATTTCTGGGAGATGTGGAAAGTACTGTTGTTATTCTGGTAGTTATTACCATGAATGCAATCCTGGGAACTGTACAGACCGTTAAGGCAGAGCAGTCGTTGGACAGCTTAAAGCAAATGTCCGCACCGGAAGCAAAGGTTATTCGTGACGGAACGTTGATTCAGATTCCGGCAAGAGAGGTTACAATCGGTGACTGTGTTATTTTGGAGGCGGGTGACTGTGTACCTGCAGATGGAAAACTGGCAGAGTGTGCCAGCTTAAAAGTAGATGAAAGTGCTTTGACAGGAGAAAGTCTTTCCGTAGAAAAATCTCTGGATGAGGTTCCGGAAGGAGCGGCTCTTGGTGATCAGACGAATCGGGTATTTTCAGGAAGTTTTGTTACGTACGGACGGGGAGCTTTTGAAGTAACCGGAATTGGTATGGGAACAGAAGTCGGAAAGATTGCCAGCCTTTTGAAAAACACATCCGAAAAACGTACACCGCTTCAGGTAAATCTGGATGAGTTTGGAAGAAAACTTTCTATATTAATACTGATCTTCTGTGGAATCTTATTTGCCATTAATATTTTCCAGGGCGGTTCGGTAGGAGATGCATTCCTTTTTGCTGTTGCGCTGGCCGTTGCGGCGATCCCGGAGGCATTAAGTTCTATTGTAACGATCGTACTCTCCTTTGGTACTCAGAAAATGGCAAGAGAACATGCTATTATCCGTAAACTGCAGGCAGTAGAAGGTCTTGGAAGTGTGTCTATTGTCTGTTCCGATAAGACAGGTACACTGACTCAGAATAAGATGACAGTGGAAGATTACTATGTGGATGAAAAAAGAATCCCGGCAGCACAGATTGATCTGAATGAAGAAAATCAAAATATGCTGCTTCATTTCAGTATTCTCTGCAACGATTCCACCAACACAGACGGTCAGGAAATCGGTGATCCTACAGAGACTGCACTTATTAACCTGGGAAGCCGTCTTGGCAAAGAGGCTCTTGAGGTCAGAGATACTTATGAAAGAAAGTCAGAAATTCCGTTTGACAGCGACAGAAAACTGATGTCTACAGCGCATGAGCTTCGCGGAAAACATATTATGGTTGTAAAAGGAGCGGTAGATGTTCTCCTTACAAGAATGACCCATGTCCGCATTGGCAAAGATGTATTGCCTATGACAGAGGAGGAAAAGGCGAAGATCGAGGCCCAGAATATGGAATTCTCCAGAGGAGGTCTTAGAGTTCTGGCTTTTGCCTACAGGGAAATCGAAGGTGACCGGGCTATTACTCTGGAAGATGAAAATGATCTGACCTTCCTCGGACTGGTATCCATGATGGATCCGCCGAGAGAAGAATCTAAAGCAGCAGTTGAAGAATGTATCGAGGCAGGAATCAAGCCGATCATGATTACCGGCGACCATAAGGTAACAGCAGCAGCTATTGCAAAACGGATCGGAATCTTAAAAGATGAATCAGAAGCCTGTGAGGGAGCAGTCATTGAAAATATGTCTGACGAAGAGCTGCAGGAGTTTGTTCCGAAAATTTCGGTATATGCAAGAGTATCACCGGAGCATAAGATCCGAATCGTCCGCGCATGGCAGGACAGAGGCAACATCGTTGCCATGACAGGAGATGGTGTAAACGATGCGCCGGCTCTGAAACAGGCGGATATCGGTGTGGCAATGGGAATTACGGGAACAGAAGTTTCCAAAGATGCAGCGGCGATGGTGCTGACAGATGATAATTTTGCTACTATCGTTAAGGCGGTAGAAAACGGACGTAACCTGTACAGGAATATCAAATATTCCATTCAGTTCCTTCTTTCCGGAAACTTCGGAGCGATTCTTACTGTTTTGTTCGCATCAATCGCAAGCTTGCCGGTTCCGTTTGAACCCGTACATCTTTTGTTTATTAACCTTTTGACAGACAGTCTTCCTGCTATCGCACTGGGTCTGGAACCTCATACAAAGGATGTAATGAAGGAAAAACCAAGACCGATCAACGAATCGATCCTTACCAAGGATTATCTCCTTAGAATAGGAACAGAGGGACTCTGTATCGGAGCCATGACTACAATTGCATTTTTGATCGGTCTGAATCAGGGAGGCAGTCTTCTTGGAAGCACTCTGGCATTCGGAACCTTATGTACATCCAGGCTGGTACATGGATTTAACTGTAAATCCAACAAGCCGGTGATCTTTACGAATCGTTTCTTCAATAATGTATATCTGATAGGCGCATTCGTATTAGGGCTTTTACTGATCACAGGCGTGCTGATGATACCTGGACTTCACAATATCTTCCAGGTTGTCACATTAAACGGAACACAGCTTCTGACTGTATATGGACTGGCGCTTCTTAACCTGCCGATCATACAGTTTTTAAAGAAATTGAGGAAATAAAATGGATTTAAATAAAGAAAACATCAAAAAAATAAGAGGAATTATCATTTTTACGGCACTTCTTATCGTATGTCTCTGGAAATATGATGTAGTGTTTGAGTTTTTTCGCTTTATCTTTGGTGTTACCTTTCCCTTTATTTTGGGAGGAGCCTTTGCGTTTGTACTGAATGTACCTATGAATTTTTTTCAGCGCCATCTCTTCCCGGAGGAAAGAATAGAAAAGACCAGGTGGCTTAAAAAAGCTGCCCGGCCTTTCAGTCTGATCCTGGTTCTGATTCTGGTAATTGGAGTTGTGTCTGTAGTTATGTTTATATTGATTCCGCAGCTGGGAGCTACATTTGGAAGCCTGGGCAGCAGTATCCAGAATTTTGTGCCAAAAGTACAAAAGTGGGCGGAAAATGTTTTTGAAGGAAATGAACAGATCAGAAGCTGGATTGGCAACCTGAATTTTGATTGGAACAGGATTATGGAAGTAGGAGTGGATTTTTTCCGCCATGGTGCAGGCAATATGCTGGATTCCACTATAACAGTGGCAAGGAGTATTATCAGTGGACTGACAACTTTCTTTATTGCATTTGTATTTGCCTGTTATATTCTTCTGCAGAAGGAAAAGCTCAATATTCAGGTGAAAAAGGTAATGTTCGCTTTTATTCCAAGAGGAAAAGCGGAGGCAGCGCTGGAGGTATTTTCTCTTACCTATAATACCTTTTCCAGTTTTTTGACAGGGCAATGTGTGGAGGCAGTAATCCTCGGATCCATGTTTGTGGTTTCTATGTCTGTTTTAAAAATACCATATGCTCTGCTGATAGGTATTGTAATAGCATTTACTGCTCTGATTCCTATTTTCGGTGCTTTTATCGGGTGCGCCATCGGTGCGTTTCTTATATTTATGGTAAATCCTGTAAAAGCATTGATCTTTGTCATTTTGTTTTTAATTTTACAGCAGATTGAAGGCAATCTGATCTATCCTCATGTGGTGGGAAATTCTGTAGGACTGCCGTCTATTTGGGTACTGGCAGCAGTCAGTATAGGCGGAAGCCTGATGGGGATTGTGGGAATGCTTATTTTTATTCCTATTGTGTCGGTATTGTACGCACTGTTTCGTGAGATCGTGTATCTGAAACTGAAACAGCAGCAGATTGATCCGTCTGAAATAGAATAAACAGATTTCTGGTGATATCTGGCGTCTGCTTTCATAAGATATAGAAAGAAGACAGTTCAGGTGAAAGAATGCTCAATTATCTGTGGGCCGGAATGATCCTGACCGGGATCATTTATGGGGCCTGTACCGGAAATCTTGTGGAAATTACAAATGCAGCTCTGGATTCCTCCAAAGAGGCCATTACACTGTGTATAACGATGGCAGGCGTAATGGCCTTTTGGACAGGATTAATGGAGATTGCAGAACGAAGCGGAATGATCACAGGCCTTGCCAGAAAAATGAGGCCGGTCATCCGCTTTTTATTTCCCGCTTTGCCTAAAGGTCATCCGGCTGCCAGGCATATTACAACGAATATCATTGCCAATATACTGGGGCTTGGCTGGGCGGCGACACCGGCAGGACTTAAGGCTATGGAAGAACTGAAAAATGTAGAAGAGGACAGAAGAAGAGGAATCCTGCCCGGGCCGGTAAGAAAGAAGGGGATTGCCAGCAATGAAATGTGTACATTTTTGATCATCAATATCTCTTCTTTGCAGCTGATCCCGGTTAATATTATCGCCTACAGGAGCCAGTACGGAAGCGTGAATCCGGCGGCTATTGTGGGAGCAGGGATCCTGGCGACTACCGTGAGTACGGGAGCAGCAGTTGTATATTGTAAGATGAAAGAACGAAAATGGAGAGCGTAGAGCTCTCCGTTTTTAAAATTTCTTGTTGATAATACACAAAAAATATTAAAAAATTTCAATGAAAGGCAAAAAAAATTCTATGTTTTATGATCTGCTTCTTAGATATACTGTCAATATCAACAAAAGCACAGACGAGTTGTGCGAAAAAGAAGGGAGAAAAGTAAAATGAAAAAGAAAATGGCCTTATTGACAATGGCTGCAGTACTGGCGCTTTCTGTTACTGCATGTGGTTCCAGCGACAGCGGATCCTCAAGTGACGATTCCTCCAGCTCATCAAGCTCAGAGGTAGCTAACAAAGACAAACCGCTGGTATGGTTCAACCGTCAGCCATCTAACAGCTCTACAGGAGAGCTTGACATGACAGCACTTAGCTTCAACGATGACACATACTACGTAGGATTCGATGCAAACCAGGGTGCTGAACTTCAGGGAACAATGGTAAAAGACTACATCGAAGCAAACATCGATACAATCGACCGTAACGGTGACGGCGTGATCGGATATGTACTGGCTATCGGTGATATCGGACACAACGACTCTATCGCACGTACAAGAGGTGTTCGTAAAGCTCTTGGAACAGGCGTTGAGGCAGACGGAGCAATCAACAGCGATCCGATCGGAACAAACACAGACGGATCTGCAACAGCAGTACAGGATGGTTCCATTGAAGCAGGCGGAAAAACATATGTTGTTCGTGAGCTGGCTTCACAGGAAATGAAAAACTCTGCAGGTGCTACATGGGATGCAGCTACAGCAGGTAATGCAATTGGAACATGGTCTTCCTCCTTTGGTGATCAGATTGACGTAGTTGTTTCTAACAACGACGGAATGGGAATGTCAATGTTCAATGCATGGTCAAAAGACAACAAAGTTCCGACATTCGGATATGATGCAAACAACGATGCTGTAGCTGCTATCGCTGAAGGATACGGCGGAACAATCAGCCAGCATGCAGACGTACAGGCTTACCTGACACTTCGTGTACTTCGTAACGCACTGGACGGCGTAGATGTTGATACAGGTATCGGAACAGAAGACGAAGCAGGAAACGTTCTGACAGACGATGTTTATACATACAATGCAGATGAGCGTTCTTACTACGCACTGAACGTTGCAGTAACAGCTGAAAACTATGAAGAATTTACAGATTCTACAAAAGTTTACGAGCCGGTATCCAACCAGCTTGATGAAGCAGACCATGCAACAAAGAAGGTATGGCTGAACATTTACAATGCTTCTGATAACTTCTTAAGCTCAACATATCAGCCGCTTCTTCAGAACTATGATGATCTTCTTAACCTGGATGTTGAATACATCGGTGGAGATGGACAGACAGAGTCCAACATCACAAACCGTCTTGGAAACCCAAGCCAGTATGATGCATTTGCTATCAACATGGTTAAGACAGACAATGCAAGTTCCTACACATCAATACTTAGTCAATAGAATTTTGGGGAATAGGGATGAGGCGATTATAGGGGAGAAGAAATTCTCCCCTAATAATCTATTTAGGACTATGAAGATACCGGAAACAACTTTCCGGTATAGATCATGAAAATCAATATACGTATACAGGAGTAATAGTAATGGCAGATAAGAAAGATGATATCGTCTTATCGATACGCGGTATGAGCAAATCCTTCGGTCGTAACCGGGTTCTGGATCACATCAATCTGGATGTGAAGAGAGGAACAGTTATGGGACTGATGGGTGAAAATGGCGCCGGTAAGTCAACAATGATGAAATGCCTCTTCGGGACATACCAGAAAGATGAAGGCAATATCTTCCTTGATGGAAAGGAAGTCAGTTTTTCCGGACCAAAAGATGCTCTTGAAAACGGCATTGCAATGGTGCATCAGGAACTGAATCAGTGTCTGGAACGAAATGTAGTTGATAATTTATTCCTTGGACGTTATCCAGTAAACTCTATGGGTATCGTTGATGAGGGGCGAATGAAAAAAGAGGCATCTGAGCTTTTCAGAAAGCTTGGAATGACAGTTAACCTTACACAGCCGATGCGGAACATGTCCGTATCCCAGAGGCAGATGTGTGAGATTGCAAAAGCGATTTCCTACAATTCAAAGGTAATCGTTCTGGATGAGCCTACTTCTTCCCTGACAGTACAGGAGGTAGATAAGCTCTTTGAAATGATGAGAATGCTGAAGGAGCAGGGAATTGCTCTGATCTACATTTCTCATAAAATGGATGAGATCTTTACGATCTGTGATGAGGTATCTGTACTTCGGGATGGTAACCTTGTTATGACAAAGAGTTCCCAAGAAACAGATATGAATGAACTGATTGCGGCGATGGTTGGACGTTCTCTTGAGAACAGATTCCCGCCAGTAGATAATACACCGAAGGATGTAATCCTGTCTGTTCAGCATTTATCTACAAAATTTGAACCATACCTTCAGGATATTTCTTTTGATGTAAGGGAAGGTGAGATTTTCGGATTGTACGGACTGGTAGGAGCCGGACGTACAGAGCTTCTGGAAACAATCTTCGGAGTGAGGACCAGAGCAGCAGGGCGTGTTTACTTTAATAACAAACTCATGAACTTCAGCAGTGCCAAAGAGGCAATGGATCACGGCTTTGCCATGATTACGGAGGAACGTAAAGCCAATGGACTTTTCCTGAAAGCGGACCTGACCTTCAACACGACCATTGCGAATCTGGATCAGTATAAATCCGGCCTGGCACTTTCAGATGCCAAAATGGTAAAGGCAACCGCAAATGAAATTAAGACGATGCATACAAAATGTATGGGACCTGATGATATGATCACCAGTCTTTCAGGAGGAAATCAGCAGAAAGTAATTTTCGGAAAGTGGCTGGAGAGAGATCCGCAGGTATTCATGATGGATGAGCCGACAAGAGGTATCGATGTCGGAGCAAAATACGAAATCTACGAGTTGATCATTAAAATGGCAAAAGAAGGGAAAACGATCATTGTTGTTTCTTCAGAAATGCCGGAAATTCTGGGAATTACCAACCGTATCGGAGTTATGTCCAACGGACACCTTTCCGGAATTGTAAATACGAAAGAGACAAATCAGGAAGAGCTTTTAAGACTCAGTGCAAAATACCTATAATGAGGGAGATTGATAGATATGGCTAATGGAAACAGTAAAGTCCTTACGGCAGAGCAGGAAATGGAGCTGCTTGCGCCAATTAAGGATTATGTCGGGAAAATTCAGACAGAGATTGACAGCCTGAGAGAAGATGGTACAGATAAAGTTGTTTCAATCCAGAACGTTATGGACGGACTGAAAAGAGACAAAAGCCGGACAAAGAGTGAGAAGGATGCAGAAATTGCAAAACTTCAGGAGACTCTGGGAAAGGCAAAGGCAGTAGAGGCACAGAATAAAGATAAAATATCTAAACTGATTGCTGATGCAGAGAAATATCTGAACGCTCATTTCGATAAAGAATATTATCAGCCGGTAAAAGAAAGCTGCGAGCAGGAAAAAGTGCTGGCAAAAGAAAAATACAAAGAGGATGTTGCCAGACTGGAAAAAGAACATCAGCAGAACCTTTCCAAGCTTTCTGATCACCAGGAAATCAAAGATGAAAAATACGTTCATAAGAACAGG
Source organism: Claveliimonas sp. (assembly GCF_037273965.1). Classification (NCBI taxonomy): domain Bacteria; kingdom Bacillati; phylum Bacillota; class Clostridia; order Lachnospirales; family Lachnospiraceae; genus Claveliimonas; species Claveliimonas sp. The sequence continues at coordinate 9,846 of NZ_JAYAZJ010000138.1, forward strand.
CTGTTTGATGCTAAAATGGAACTGCAGAAAAATCTTCAGCAGATCAAAGACAGAAGACATGCAGCTTTCTCATACAGATACCATTTGATCGACCTGCTCCGTATGTCCAAGTTTACATTCGGAGAGACAATGGCTCAAAGATGGGAAAACTACAAATATACATTTAACCGCAGGTCATTCCTCCTGCAGAACGGTTTGTATATTGCGATCCTTTTAATCTTTATCATCCTGTGTATCATCACTCCGATGATAAAAGGATCACCGCTTCTTACATACAATAACGTATTGAATATCCTGCAGCAGGCTTCACCAAGAATGTTCCTTGCACTTGGTGTTGCAGCTCTGATCCTCCTTGCAGGTACAGACCTTTCCATCGGACGTATGGTTGGTATGGGTATGACCACAGCAACGATCATCATGCACCAGGGAATCAATACAGGCGGCGTGTTCGGACATATCTTTGACTTTACGACTATGCCGATTGTTGCAAGAATCGTTCTGGCGCTGGTAGCATGTGTTGTTTTATGTACATTCTTCACAGCTATTGCAGGATTTTTCACAGCGAAATTTAAGATGCATCCGTTCATTTCAACAATGGCAAACATGCTTGTTATCTTCGGTCTTGTTACTTACGCAACAAAAGGTGTATCCTTTGGTGCGATCGAGCCTACAATTCCGAACATGATCATTCCAAAGGTCAATGGTTTCCCAACTATTATCCTTTGGGCAGTAGCAGCCATTGCAATTGTATGGTTCATCTGGAATAAGACAACATTCGGAAAGAATCTGTATGCAGTCGGCGGAAACCCGGAAGCAGCAGCAGTTTCAGGTATTTCCGTATTTGCTGTAACAGTAGGAGCTTTCGTTCTGGCAGGAATCCTTTACGGATTCGGATCATGGCTGGAATGTATCAGAATGGTAGGATCCGGATCTGCAGCTTATGGACAGGGCTGGGAGATGGATGCGATCGCAGCCTGCGTTGTAGGTGGTGTATCCTTTACCGGTGGTATCGGTAAGATCTCCGGTGTAGTAGTTGGTGTATTTATCTTCACCGCACTTACCTATTCTCTTACAATCCTCGGTATCGACACAAACCTTCAGTTCGTGTTCTCCGGTATCATTATCCTTGTAGCGGTAACACTGGACTGTCTGAAATATGTTCAGAAGAAATAATATAATTTAATTGATTTGGCACGTGGCACTTTTTCTGTGTTACGTGCCAAATTGCATTTTACCCTGTCTTAAATTGTAAATATTTACCAGCAATATATGTCATATAATTTTCACTTTATTTCCCCGTTGTCTAATATAATCGCGCTATACTGTCTTTTGTACCATATAGACAAAAAATATCTGTTTATGTCAAAAAGAAAGGAGCGTAACAAGATATGGAAAGCACAGAAGAAGCGCTTGAAGACTTTAGGAAATATCTGATTGAATGCGAAAAAGGGATTTCCACACAAAAAAATTATGTAAGGACAATTCGGGATATGATACAGCAGCCAGATTATGTTCTGTCAAAAGAATGGATGGCTGTCTATCGAAACAGACTGAAGGAACGTTATAGCGGAACGACGGTAAATAACCGTCTGGCAGCTATTAATAATTATCTCGAATATAAGGGAGAAACCTGGAAAGTAAAATATATCCGCATTCAGAAAAAAGCATATATTGAGGAGTCCAGGGAATTCGGGAGAAAAGAGTATGAAAACCTTCTAAAGGCATGTGAGGAAGATAAGCGCTTGTATCTGGCTGTGGAAACACTGTGCTCTACCGGGATCCGTATTGGAGAACTGAAACATATACGGGCAGAACTGTTGGATACAGGGAGCGTCAATGTTCTGCTCAAAGGAAAACAAAGAAGAATCCTTTTACCGGATCGACTGATTGAACGTTTAAAGCAGTACTGCAAGGAGCAAAACATAGAGGAAGGCCCCGTGTTTGTAACACGTACAGGACGTCCGCTGGATCGGAGCAACTTGTGGCGCAGCATGAAAAGAGCGGGAGAAAAAGCGGGACTTTCATCGGAGAAAGTCTATCCTCACAATTTACGCCACTTATTTGCAAGTGTATTTTACAGACGGGAGAAAGATCTTTTGAAATTAGCTGATATTTTAGGTCATAGCAGCATTGAGACTACCAGGCAATATCTGGTATCAAGCGGCAAAGAGCACCGTCAGAAAATCAATGAGATGGATTTAGTCAAATAAAAAACAACACAATCCGCCTTGTGTTGTTTTTCTGTCTTATTCTATATCATAAATTTCCAATTTTTGTCAATAGTTTTTTATAAAAATGTAAAAAACGGAAAATCTATGCCAAAAATCCATATTTCCCCTTTTATTTTTATCTGCACATCAAATAAATTTTTAAAACCAGAAAAATATATTAAAAAT